>CAZVSQ010000078.1:0-8250 GCA_964629925.1 uncultured Ruminococcus sp. | reverse complement strand
GGCAAAGGCTGCGTTGTTTGGTTCTTCGCCGTAATACTCGTGAACCTTGGCGCTGATCTGTTCGATGTCATACAGTGTCGTGTAATCCGTCAGACCGTCTGCATCCTCTGTGGTCAGATCGTAATCCGGTTCCGCGCCGAGATCCGCATCCGTTCCGTCGTTAGAGATAAACTTTTCGGGACCGGACATCGCGTAATAATGTGAGCCGGGCATATAGAACTTTGTCAGCATACAGGAACCGCCACCGCTGGTTTTGCCGATAACCGGGATATGATTATCCTTCGCGATGACAGGCAGAAGATTGCCGCAGGAGAATGAGCATTTTGTCGTCAAAACAGCAAAATGAAAGTCATAGACCACCTCGCTGTCTTTTTCGTCAAATTTTCCGTCAAGGTTTAAATCCAGCTCAACCTCATTCTGATATTTGCTGCCGGTAAGGGTGCACAGAGTCTGAAGGGAATTCTTATTGGTATGATTTTCCTTGTTTGTCATAATGGCTGCCATATACTGCAAAACATTTGAGTTTCCGCCTGTGTTCGCGGAGAGGTCAATCACAAAGTTATCAACACCGTTATCAGCCGCATAATCAAGCGACCATTTGAACGGCTCAACAGCTTCATCAGTGAAGCTGTCAAATATAAATACACCGGTATCACCGTGTACGATGAATCGAGCAGTGCTACCCCAGCTTTTGACTTTATTGTATGCGGAATAAGCTTTGTCTCTCGCTTCACTGACCGTCATTTGCGCCATCATAGAGCCGGACTGCATTTCCGTTGTAATAGATTGAAAAGCCTGCGCTTTTTCGGAATTCCCTTCTTGCAACTCATTCCACGCGTGGAAGAAAGTTGTGTCGGCGTATTTTTCACTTTCTGCCAAGGGTTCAAAAACGAAAACCGTATGTCCGCCGTCATCAAACGGAACGGAAAGATAGGTCAATCCCAAATAAAAATCAGTTAAGCTGTCAGACATCAACAGCTCTTTTGCCTCTTTGGTTTGATCGCTGAAGCTATCGAGCGTTTTGTCAAGTCCGTTTGTGCGTATGTTTTCCGCGATCTGTGACTTTGACGGCATACCGTAGAGATTGTCCACCGCAAAGCAGAGCTCGTTATAGGTATAGTCGATCATAGACTTGTCGCGGTTGTCCGATTCATAGAGTGAGCTTCTGTCAAAATAGCCGTCGGTCTCGCTGTCCATCGTATGAACAAAATAAAGCTTGCCGTCAACATATTCGGCAGCGTTGTATGTACCGGCGAAAAGATCGTTGATCGTATAAAGCGGAAAATACACCTTGCCGCTCAACTCAACAAGATCGATTTTGTAAGGCGACAGTTCAAGAGTGACCTTTGACGGCTTAGTGATATACGATCCGCCGGCTTCATTCAGATAGTCGCTTTCAATCGCGGAATTTTTCGAATTTACATTCCGGCTTGTGAATTCTTCATAGGCGTCAAAAGATACGGTGTCCTTTTGCGGATCGACCGTCATGGTACCGTTTTTACTTGTTACGGAATAGACGCCGTCATCGCCTTTGCTCTCAGTAAAGCTTACGGTAAAGATTTGGTTCAGGTAATCCGCCGCGTCAACATACGGTACCGAGGACAGGTCATCATTAAACAGACATTCCAGCTTTGTTTTGCTGTCCATGCTGTATAGATAGGCGGTCACATCCTTCGTCTGATACGTCTGATTAGCTGCAGCTACGCTGACAGGAAACGCCGTCAGCAGTAAAACCGCTGTAAGGATATGTATAATAATCCGGTTTAGCTTTGTTTTTCTCATACACACTTCCTCCGTATTGAAAATAGTTCATTTTATTATACATTATTCTGATACTTTTTTCAATAACCATACTGGTTAATGAAAAATAACAGAATTCAGTGTATAATGAGAAAAAATAATTATCTAAAGGCGGGTAAGAAAATGGAGCAAAAAAAGAAAATCAATCATTGGGTGATAGCCTTTCTTTACGGTCTGGTATGCTCGACGATTCCGATTATCATTACCGAAATCATTTGGGATAACATCGCAAACCTGATAGGTTTATCGGGCTTTAGCAGAGAACTCATCGGCGATTTTCTGAGAGCCGCTCTGTTGGAAGAAGCGTTCAAATTCTTAGGCTTTTGGCTTTCCGATAAAAGATATCGCTTTACCCGGGAGCGTGATTATATGCTCGCCGCCGGAACGATTGGCTTGGTGTACGGCGTCGTTGAAAAAATCGTTACGCTGAATCCTTTTGCTATCATTTTAGGGATCGTTTTTCCTATGCACATTCTTTGGCAAATGAATCAGGGACGACATTTCTACGCTTATCGCACAGCAAAAGCTCAGGGCGATCAAAAAACAGCACGACACGAATTGTTTCTGTCAACCGGCATGATCTTTCTGCTCCACGGCTGCTGGGACGCGATAGTTGGTTTTACCGCCTATTTTATCAACGATTCGAAAATATGGGGTGCAGAGATAATGGGAGGTTTACTCCTTGCCGCTACGGTTACCTTCGGCGTCATCTATACGGTTTGCAGTATAAAGCAATCGGTTCGTGTTATCAGGAAATCTAAAAATGATGTTATTGCAGCTTGACTGATTTAGCTATCAAATAAGCATATCCGATAATGTCAAAAGTGGCTGTCGCAATTGTGCGATAGCCACTTTTTAATATGTATCCTATTCGATTGTTATTTTCCGCTAACATCATCGCGGATTGTTGCTACACAAAGTTTCTATCCGTACTGTAAAAGCATAAGATATTAGAGCCTGTGTTTTTACCAAAATAAAAACACACGCCTTTACAGTAAGGAAAAATATTAAACTTTATGTCGCAAGATTATTGTAGCATATTTCACATAACAATTCAAGTACGACACTAAATCTTTATACACACACAGTTCAAACTGCAAGCGTTAAGGCTCTTAACATTATTTCTGAGTTAATAAATACCTGAATAATGAGCCAAATAATGAGCTGATTATTTTCAAGTAAAAAACAAGACCCTGAAAACCGCTTATCTAAGCCATTTTCAAGGTCATAGGGTTGGTGCGAGTGACGGGACTTGAACCCGTACGTCAAAGACACACGCCCCTCAAACGTGCCTGTCTGCCTATTCCAGCACACTCGCATATTTTTTCTCAACAAGAGCTATTATATCATAACCTTCTATGGTTGTCAATAGTATTTTTGAAAAAATCAATAATTTTCGGGCAGTTCGATTTCCGCCCCGTTTTTAAGGCAACACAGCATAATTCGGGTATGCGGTGTTGCCTTAACTTTTATTCAAACAATGAGGACATCAGCTTTTGGATTTTTTGGCGGCGTCTCTCGGTTTCCTCGGCGTTAAGATAACAGCTTCCGTTGTCAAACCGCAGGACATCGCCCTCCTTTATGCTTTTTGGCAGAGCGCTTCTTTCGAATACCGCTGTTGTGCCGTTCTCACATTCAAGAACCGCCTTGTCGCCCTCTAATCTGTCAACAATAAACTTTTTCATCAGCTTGCCCTCTTTATTGATTGATTATCCGTGCTGACAGTCAGGTTTTCACCGTCCGACGTAATAATGATCGTTTTGTTTTTATCGGTTCGGTAAACGCTTGATTTGAATTTTTTCAGCAATGTCAGGACTTCTTTATTCGGGTGACCGTATTCGTTATTTTTTCCGCAGGAGATGACCGTTATCTCAGGGGTGATTTTTGTCAGCAGGCTCTCCGTAGTGGAATTCTTGCTGCCGTGATGACCTGCTTTAAGGACATCGGCGTTCAAATCAGCTTTTATGCTGTCCATCTCCCCTGTTTCGGCGTCGCCTGTCAGCAAAAAAGAATTGTCACCGTACTTCAGCATTATTACTATTGAGCAGTTATTGAGATTGGTTTCGTCGATCTGTGAAGGCGCTATAATGCTTACGGATAAATCGCCCTTCTTTACGATGTTAACTCCCGCTTTGGCTTCTTTTACGGTGAGCTTTTTACTTTTTATCGACTTAAGCAGGCTTTCATATAACTTGGAAGCAGCGGCAGCCTTTGGCATATATACCTTCCCGATCTTAAAGTTGCGCACGATATACGGTAACGAGCCGATATGGTCGGAATGAGGGTGCGTTGCAACAAGGTAATCTATTTTGCTGTATCCCGCCTTTTGGATATAGTTGATTATTCCCTCTCCGTGGTAGTTTTCTCCCGCGTCGATAAGCATTGTCTTGTTATTCGGCAGCTCGACAAATATTGAATCCCCCTGACCAACGTCGAGGAAATGCACAGATAGCTTCTCCTTGACTTGATTATCGTCATCTGAGCCAAAGATAAATTCAAGCGAACAGGAGCATAAAACCGCGGCAGCCGCAGATAAGGAAACTATAATCAACAGTATTGCTTTGACCTTTTGTTTCATGGCTTAACTCGCTTTACCTGTGTACAGTTGATAGTATTTGCCCTTTTGCTCGAGAAGCTGCTCGTGAGTGCCGCGTTCGATAATTCTGCCCTGCTCGAGCACGATGATGCAGTCGGAGTTTTTTACCGTAGAAAGGCGGTGAGCGATAACAAAAGTAGTTCTGCCCTTCATCAGTTTATCCATACTCTCCTGAACCATCTTTTCGGTGCGGGTATCAATGGAGCTTGTCGCCTCATCGAGAATAAGCGCGGGAGGATCGGCAACGGCGGCTCTGGCTATGGCGAGCATCTGCCGCTGTCCCTGGCTGAGATTGCCGCCGTCCGCTTTGATAACGGTATTGTAGCCGTCCGGAAGCTGACGGATAAAAGTATCGGCGTTCGCAAGCTTTGCCGCGGCGATGACCTCATCATCGGTTGCGTCAAGCCTGCCGTATCTGATGTTCTCCATTATCGTGTCCGAGAACAGGTTGGTCTCCTGCAATACAACGCCCAGAGAACGCCTTAAGTCGGATTTTTTGATTTTGTTGATATTAATTCCGTCATAGCGGATCTTGCCGTCCTGAATGTCGTAGAATCGATTGATAAGGTTTGTAATAGTCGTTTTTCCGGCGCCGGTTGAGCCGACAAAGGCGATTTTCTGGCCGGGGCGGGCGTAAATATCAATATTGTGCAGAACGATTTTGTCGTCGGTATAGCCGAAATCGACGTCGTCCATCACCAGATCGCCGCGCAGCGGCTTGTATTCGATCTCGCCCGTTGCCTGATGGGTGTGCTTCCACGCCCACATTCCTGTGCGCTTGTCTGTTTCTGTGAGCTTGCCGTCTTTGAGTTCGGCATTTACAAGAGTAACATAGCCGTTGTCTTCCTCGCTCTTTTCGTCCAGCAGAGCAAAGATCCTTTCGGCGCCCGCCAATGCCATTACTATGCTGTTGAACTGCTGACTGACCTGGCTTATGGGCTGGTTAAAGTTCTTGTTAAAGGTGAGGAAGCTTACAAGCGAGCCGAGCGAAAGGCCGAGCACGGGAATGCCCGAGCATGTGACTGCAAGAATGCTGCCTACAATAGCGCAGAGAACATAGCTTACATTGCCGAGCTGACCGTTGATAGGCATTATGATATTAGCAAACATATTGGCGTTGTAGGAGCTGTTGAACAGCTTATCGTTGAGCTTGTTAAAATCCTCAACGCTCTTTTTCTCGTGATTAAAGACCTTGACGACCTTTTGGCCGTTCATCATTTCCTCGATAAAGCCGTTTTCGGTTCCCAAGTCGGTTTGCTGCGCGACAAAGTATTTTCCGCTTTTGCCGGCAAGTGTTTTTGAAACAAACAGCATTACGGCGACCATGAGCAGCGTAAGCAAAGTCAGCGGCAGGCTGAGAACGAACATGCTCGCAAGCACCGCGCCGATAGTGATAGCGCTGTTGAATACCTGAGTCATGCTCTGGCTTATCATCTGGCGCAGAGTGTCGACGTCGTTGGTATAAACGCTCATAATATCGCCGTGCTTATGGGTGTCGAAGTACTTTATAGGCAGGCTTTCCATATGGCGGAAAATGTCGTTTCTGAGGTCGCGCATAGTGCCCTGGGTAACGTAGATCATTATGCGCGACTGCGTGTATGTAGCGGCGGCGCCTATGATATAAAAAACAGCGACGCGTGAAATAGCAATCAAAAGCGGAGTAAAATCAGCCTCTTTGCCCTGCGCGGCCTGTTCGACCAAGGGAGTGATGTAATCGTCAAAGAGCGTCTGAATAAACAGAGTTCCCTGAACGCTTGCAAGAACGCTGACAATGATGCAGATAAACACGAAGATCATGTGAACCTTATATCTTTTAAAGATTAGGGCAAGAAGCCGCTTAAAGGTTTTCATGCTCTTTTTCGGATCGTCGATTTTCGCTCGGGGCTGGGTATTTCTTCTGTGCCCGGGAGTAGGTCCTGCCATATCACTTCTCCCCTTTCTTGTCAAAATCACCCGCGCCTACTGTTTGCGCGGTATATGTTTCGCTGTATATCTTACAGCTCTTCATCAGCTCGTCATGAGTGCCGACAGCGTTTATTTCGCCGTTTTCCATAACTACGATACGGTCGGCGCCCTCAACGCTTGAAATGCGCTGTGAAATGATCAGCTTTGTGGTGTTTGGTATCTCCTCGGCAAACGCCCTGCGGATCTTTGCGTCGGTAGCGGTGTCAACGGCGCTTGTAGAGTCGTCAAGAATAAGGATAAGCGGTTTTTTCAAAAGCGCTCTGGCTATGCAGAGGCGCTGCTTCTGACCGCCCGAAACATTTGTGCCGCCCTGCTCGATCCGGGTGTTGTAGCCGTCGGGGAAATCGCGGATAAAGTCATCCGCGCACGCAAGCTTGCACGCCTGAACGCACTCCTCCTCGGTTGCGTTTTCGTTGCCCCAGCGGAGGTTATCGAGAATCGTTCCCGAGAAAAGTACGTTCTTCTGAAGCACAACGGATACCTTGTCGCGAAGAACCTCAAGGTCGTAGCTGCGAACATCCTTTCCGCCGACTTTAACGCAGCCCTCGCTGACGTCGTACAGCCGTCCGATAAGGTTGATAAGGCTTGTTTTGGAGCTGCCGGTGCCGCCGACGATACCGATAGTTTCACCTGATTTGATATGAAGATCGATGTTATTCAGAACAGGCTTTTCGCTTTTTTCCGAATAACTGAACACAACGTTTTCAAAATCGATGCTTCCGTCGGGAACATCATAATCGGGGTTCTCGGGGTTGCGGATAGTCGCCTTTTCATTGAGCACCTCGGCGATTCGCTTGCCGCTTGCAAGGCTCATTGTGAGCATGATAAAGATGAAAGCTATCATCATCAGGTTCATCAGGATATTCATGCAGTAAGCGAGCATACTTGTCAGCTCGCCCGCCGTCAGCTCGCCGCCGACTATCATATTCGCGCCGAACCAGCTTATGGCTATGATCGACGCGTAAACGGTTATCATCATAAGCGGAGATACCGATACCATCAGCTTTTCAGCCTTGAGAAACAGGATATACAGATTAAGCGTGGCGCGCTCGAATTTGCTGATTTCATGGTGTTCGCGCACAAACGCCTTTACTACGCGGATAGACTTCACGTTTTCCTGAACGTTGGCGTTGAGCTCATCATACTTCTCAAAAACCTGAGTAAAATACTTGTGCGTTTTACGGATCAAAAAGAACATTACAACGCCCAAAAACAGCACGGCTACAAGATAAATGCTCGCGAGCTTTGCGTTGATCATCATAGTGATAGTCATAGCCACAATGAGGCTTACGGGTGCGCGGAAGCAAATTCTGAGTATCATTTGGTAAGCGTTCTGAACGTTTGCAACGTCGGTCGTCATGCGCGTTACCAAGCCCGCGGTCGAAAACCTGTCGATATTTGCAAAGGAAAAGGTCTGGATATTATCAAACATAGAGCTTCTCAGGTTGCGGGCAAAGCCTGCCGAGGCTTTTGCTCCGAACACACCGCCCATAGCGCCGCCGAACAGAGCCACCAAAGCACACAGCAGCATAAGTCCGCCCATAAGCACGATATGCCCCATGTCGGGCGAGGATACCTCTACTCCGTTTTCGATAGCCGTATGGTTGATTCCCTGATCGATCATAGAGCTTATGAGAAGAGGAATAAGCATTTCCATTATTACTTCCAAAATCATAAACAAGGGCGTGGCTATTGACGCCTTAACATACCCTTTGATATGTGAAGCAAGCGTTTTTATCATACTATCACCTTTAATTGTATATTTAAAATAATTATACAACATGTTGTGTAAAATAACAATAGACAAAATATATTTTGTGATAAGAAAAACGGACAGAAAGCTTTTTACGCTTTCTGCCCGGCAGTGTTACTGTTTTATTATTCCGTCA
>CAZVSQ010000077.1:0-8423 GCA_964629925.1 uncultured Ruminococcus sp. | reverse complement strand
CAAACGTTGTTGATAATAAGAAGCTCTCCAAAGGCGGCTATGGATGCAACGTCACGTTGCCGTCACGTTGCCGCCACGTTGCTATTCTTTATAGTTTCCCAAAAAGCTGAATTCGGGCATCTCGGCGCTTAACTGGCTGAGCAGATCGATCACGCTGTCGCTGTAGACACTGCCTGTAAAATCCAGATAGAAAAGGTACTCAAAATCCTTTCCCTTTGCGGGGCGCGACTCGATTTTCGTGAGGTTGAGCCCCAGCGAATTAAAGCGGCAGAGCAGGTTATACAGCGAGCCCTTAACGTGCGGAAGCGAGAAGCAAAGGCTGATTTTATTTGCGTCGCGCGGAATGTAAAGCTCCTTTGAGATCACTATGAACCGCGTGGTGTTGTAGGGGTTGTCCTGCAAGCCCGCGTCAAGGATTTTAAGGCCGTATTCCTTTGCCGCCTCGGGAGTGCATATCGCCGCCACGTTAAGGCGCTTTTCACGCGCCGCGTCACGAGCCGCCACTGCAGTGTTAGCCTTTGGAACAGCCGTAAAGTTGTGCTTTGCTATGTATCCCTCGCATTGAGAGAGCGCCTGAGGGTGCGACCAGACTATTTCAATGTCGCTTAGCTCCGACTGCCTTAAACCGGCAAGGCAATGGTCGATGTGCATGTCCACAGCGCCCACTATGTAAAAACGGTGCTTAAGGATAAGGTCATAAACCGCCGAAACCGAGCCCGCCGTTGAGTTTTCAACGGGCAGGATGCCGAAAGTCGCGTTGCCGCTGTCAACCGCGTCAAAAACATCCTCAAAGGTCTTGCAGCTTTTTTGAGCGGCGTCGGGGAACAGCCTGCACATCGCCTCATAGCTGTTGGCGCCCTTTATTCCCTGATACGCCACGGTTATGCCCTCTGCCTCGGGGCGCTCCTTGGCGCGGGTTATCTCCTGCCGCAGCTCTTTGCCGCTGCCGATGATGTTGTGCTGCAGGGCGCGCGACAGCTCCATTATATTTGCGAACAAAAGGCGGGCCGACGCGCCGTATTCGCCGCCCTTTTCCTGAACCGAGGCGAGGATCTCGTCCTCGCGCTGACGGTTGAGCACGGGAATGCCGCGCTCCTTTTTATATAAGCCTACCTCCTTGGCGCAGTCCATCCTGCGCTTGAACAGGTCGATAAGCTGATTGTCTATAGCGTCGATTTCAACGCGGATCTCACTTAAATCCTTCATGTTTCCACCTTACATAAGATTCAATACGGCAATCGCCGCAGCAGCCTCGATAACGGGAACGGCGCGCGGCACAATGCAGGGGTCGTGCCTGCCGCGGACTTCAAGCTCCGCGTTTTCGCCTGTCTGCAAATCAACGGTTTTCTGCGGCTTAGAAATCGAAGGCGTAGGCTTTACGGCGGCGCGGAAGATAACGGGCATTCCGTCGGTGATACCGCCCAAAATTCCGCCGCAGTTGTTTGTTTCGGTAACTACCGAGCCGTTTTCATAGCGGAACGGGTCGTTTGAGGCCGAGCCGCGCATACGCGCCAGCTCAAAGCCGGCGCCGAATTCGATTCCCTTAACGGCGGGAACGCCGAAAGCAGCCTTTGCTATAGCGCCCTCGACGCCGTCGAACATCGGCTCGCCCACTCCAACAGGAAGCCCGGTCACTGCGCATTCGATAACGCCGCCCACGCTGTCCCGGTCAAGTCTTGCAGCCTCGACCTCGGCGCGCATAGCCGCCTCTTTTTCCGTGTCGATCAGCGCGAAGGATGATTTGCTAAGGCGCTCCATAAGCTCGGGTGAAATATCAACAGCGTTAAAACGCCCGTCAGTTACATTTCCGATCCGCTCGATATGAGCGGCGATCTTCACGCCCTTTTTCTCAAGAAGCTGACGGCACACAGCGCCCGCGAAAACGATCGGAGCGGTTATCCTGCCCGAAAAGTGTCCGCCTCCGCGGATATCGTTTGAGGCGCGGTACTTTACAAAGGCGGTGTAGTCGCTGTGTCCGGGACGCGGCTTTGAAAGCAGGTTTGAGTAATCCTGCGAACGGGTGTTGGTGTTCTCGATTACCGCGCAGAGCGGAGCGCCGGTGAGGGTATCGCCGAGCATTCCCGAAAGTATTTTCGGCAGGTCGCTCTCCTTTCGCGGAGTGGCGGTTTTGTCACGCCCGGGAGCGCGCCTCGCCATTTGCGCAAGCACAGCGTCCATATCTATTTTTTCACCCGCGGGCAAGCCGTCGATGACAACGCCGATACCGCTGCCGTGGCTCTCGCCGAACACGGATATTTTTATCTTTTCACCAAATGTTGAGGACATGTTTTCCTCCTTGCTCAATCACTTCACAGCCGCCGATTTTCCGATAATCCCTATAAAAATCGGGATAGCTTTTGTTAATGCTCCATGCGTCAGAGCATTTTATTTCGCCGCCGCATTTAGCAGCGCATACAGCCGCCGACATAACGATACGGTGGTCGTTGCAGCCGTCGGCTTCGCCGCCGCCGAGCCGCTCAACGCCCGTGATCTCCAATCCGTCGGGCAGCTCAATTACCTTGCCGCCCAGCGCGTTAAGCAGGTCCGCCGTGGATTTAAGGCGGTCGCTCTCCTTTATGCGCAGCCTTTCGGCGTTGATTATCCTTGTGGTTCCCTTTGCAAAGCAGGCACAGACCGCAAGCACGGGAACAAGATCGGGGATCTGCGAAGCGTCTATGGTAACAGCGCTCAAAGGCGCCTTTTTTACGGTGATTCTGCCGCCGTCCTGATGAACCTCGGCGCCGAACTCGCGCAGCAGCGCCGCTATCTTCCGGTCGCCCTGCGAGGAGTCGATATTGGCGTTCACCACGGTAACGTCGCCGCCTACAGCGCCCGCCGCAAGGAAGAACGCCGCCTGCGACCAGTCGCCGTCGGTGACATAGTCGGTCGGGATATAGTGCTGCATTCCGCGCACATGCCAGCCCCTGTCGGTCATGTCGACCTCGATTCCGAACTTTGACATGGTGCGGATAGTCATATTGATATAGCCCGCGCTTTGAATAGGTGAGGTAAGTATAATATCGCTGTCGCCCTTAAGCAGGGGCAGCGCCAGCAAAAGCCCCGTAATAAACTGCGAGCTGACGTTGCCGGGAATATAAAACACACCGCTTTTCAGCCTGCCGCTTATTGTCAGCGGCAGTCCGCCCTGTGTAGCGCAGACTACTCCCTTTTCGGGCAGCGCCTCGGTGTAAATGCCTATAGGGCGCTCGGGAAGCCTGCCGCAGCCCGTAAACGTCGCCTCAACGCCGCCTGCCGCGGCAACGGGGATCATAAAGCGCAGTGTGCTTCCGCTCTCGCCGCAGTCAAGCACGGCGGAGCTTTTGTCGAACATGCGCGAGCCGTCGACTGTCAGAACATTATCTTCGATTTTTGTAACAGCGCCCAGAGCCTCAACACAGCGGATCGTCGCCTTTATGTCCTCGGACAGAGCGACGGGAGAAATAGTGCAGACGCCTTTTGACAGCGCCGCGCAGATAACCGCCCTGTGCACGTCGCTTTTTGAGGGCGGCGCGAATACCGTTCCGTCAGGCTTGAACGGCTTGAATGTAACGTTATTTTCCATAGTTCAGTCGTAATAAAATCTTCAAGCTCATCAAGCGGCAGAGGATAAATGACGCTCTCGCCTATCCCCTTCAGCAAAACGAGGTTTATGCTGCTTCCCGCTGTCTTTTTGTCGCCCATAGCCGCCTCCGCCATATCGGCAAATGAGGCGCTGTCGGAGGTGGGAAGCCCGTACTTTTCACACAGCGCGGCGATCCTGTCCGCGGTACCCGAGGGTGTGATACCCTGCTTTTCGCCCGCGCGGGCAATAAGCACCATACCAACGGCAACAGCCATTCCGTGTGTGATTCCCGTAAAATTATAAATTTTTTCGATTGCGTGGCCGAGAGTGTGGCCGAAATTCAAGAGCATTCTCTCGCCCGCCTCGCGCTCGTCGCGGCTTACGACGTCGCGCTTTATCGAAACGCAGGTTTCAATAACGTCCTCGATATGGCTGAGCGCGTCAACCGATTCAAGGTTTTCAAAAAACGCCGCGTCCTTGATGCAGCCGTACTTAATGACTTCAGCCATGCCGTCCGCGATAAACCTGTCTGGCAGGGTGTTGAGCGTGTCGGGATCGATAAGCACGCCGATAGGCTGATGAAACGCGCCGACAAGGTTTTTGCCCTGAGGCAGATCGACGCCCGTTTTTCCGCCGACGGATGAATCCACATGAGCCAAAAGCGAAGTGGGGACCTGGATAAAATCGATCCCGCGCAGGTATGTAGCCGCCGCGAAGCCCGCCATATCGCCGCAGACGCCGCCGCCAAGAGCGACGATAACGTCCTTGCGCGTCATGCGAAAATCGGCGAGCACCTTGTAAATATTTTGGATCGTGCCCAGGTGCTTGCTTTCCTCACCCGCGGGGAAAATGAAGCTTTTTACATCTAAATTCTGTTTTGAAAGCGAGTTTAAAACGCGCCACTGATAATGCTGGGCAACGTTTGAGTCGGTTACCACAACCACCTTTTCGGCGTTTGAACGCTCCTTAACGAACTCGCCGCAGCGGTCGATAATACCCCGCTCAATAAAAATATCATACGGTTTGCCCGTGCTGACATGTACGGTTTTCATATTTCCACCTCATTCGCCGAGCGCCTGTTTTACGCTGTGGCCGCGCTCAAGCAGAGCCGCAAGCTCATCGCGGTTTTCGGCTTTTATAGCCGTGTACAGCTTGTTCAGATTCTCGTTAAGGGTTTCAAGCTCTGCCATAAGCGGCTCGCGGTTCTCTAAAAACAGCTCGCTCCAGAGCTTTGAGTTGATGTTCGCCACACGCGAAACATCGCGGTAGCTGCCTGCCGAAAAGCCATTGTGGTTCGGGCAGCACGGGCTGAGCACATAGGCGCACGCCAAAACGTGCGGAAGCTGCGACGTAAACGCTATCATACGGTCGTGCTCCTCGGGCGTAGTTACCTTGATCGTGCCGAAGCCGATTTCAAGCGCCAGCGACGCAAGCGCGTTTACCGCATTTTTGTCGGCTCCGCAGGGCGTAATTATAAAGCTTGCGCCCATAAACAGGTTTTCATCGCTCGCGCCAAAGCCGTTCTTCTCCTTGCCTGCCATCGGGTGACTGCCGACAAAGGTGAAGCCGAATCCCTCGGA
Source organism: uncultured Ruminococcus sp. (assembly GCA_964629925.1). Lineage (GTDB taxonomy): Bacteria > Bacillota > Clostridia > Oscillospirales > Acutalibacteraceae > Ruminococcoides. The sequence continues at coordinate 3,281 of CAZVSQ010000077.1, read as the reverse complement.
AAGGCTTTTAAGCTGAGGGCAAAGCACGGTTTTTATGCCCGCCGCGTCGGTAACTATAGCGTCAGAGCGGATGTATTTTCCGTTTTCCTCAATAAAATCGACGCACGCCTGCGGATACATGCAGAGTATAATGATATCCGCCTCACCGAGGCTCTCGGGAGTTCCGATAACGTCGACCGCGCCATCGGCAAGCGCCTTTTCGGCGACGCTCTTTGTGCGGTTGATTCCGATAACCGTGTGCGGAGTGTAAGCTTTGATCGCTTTGCAATAGCTTCCGCCGATAATGCCGAGTCCTACAACTGCTATTTTCATCAGGTTAACGCCTTCTTAAGTGAGAATAATTTTTTAGCCACATCGTCAAACTGCTTCGGAGTCAACGACTGGGCGCCGTCCGAGAACGCGTGGGGCGGATCGTTGTGCACTTCGATAATAAGCCCGTCGGCTCCCGCCGCGACCGCCGCCATAGCGAGCGGCTCAACAAGCCAGCTTTTGCCTGCGGCGTGGCTGGGGTCTACGATCACGGGCAGATGCGAAAGCTTTTTTATTACCGGGATAGCCGACACGTCAAGCGTGTTGCGCGTAAATGTTTCGTAAGTGCGAATGCCTCTCTCGCACAGCATGACCTTGTCGTTGCCGCCAGCCATGATGTACTCGGCGCTCATAAGCCATTCCTCAATTGTAGCTGACAGTCCGCGCTTGAGCAGAATGGGCTTATTTGTTTTGCCGAGCTCTTTAAGAAGCTCAAAATTCTGCATATTTCGCGCGCCGACCTGGATAATGTCGACGTTTTCAAACATGTCGATATGCGACACGCGCATGATTTCGGTGACGATTGGCAGCCCTGTTTCCTTTCTTGCGGTCTTGAGCAGGTCAAGCCCTTCCGATTTGAGCCCCTGGAACGCGTAAGGCGAGGTACGCGGCTTAAAAGCGCCGCCTCGCAGCAGCGTAGCGCCGGACTTTTGAACGCTTTTGGCGATACCGACGATCTGCTCCTCGCTTTCGACCGAGCAGGGACCAGCCATAATGTGAAGGCTGCCGTCGCCTATGGTGACGTTTTCGCTGATTTTGATTTGGGTGTTTTCGGGGTGGAACTTGCGGTTCGCCTTTTTATAAGGCTCCTGAACGCGCTTTACGCTCTCGACAATATCCTGCGCCTCGATATACTCGATATCGATCTGCGTTGTGTCGCCTATAAGGCCGAGGACCGTGGAGTGAACGCCGTCCCAGCGGTTGATTTTAACGTCATAGTCGTTTTTCAGCTTTTCGGTAAAGGTCAAAAGCTGTTCGGGTGTTGTGGTCGATTTTAATACAATGATCATTATTCAATTTACCCCTTTAAATAAATAATACAGTAGATATTTTACCACTTTAAAGCGCTATAGTCAATAGTGAAATAGTATCATTTTCTGAGATTCAAGGCTTCGATCAATGAGTTTGTTGTTTTCAGGGGGGTGCTCTCGCCCTTTACAACAACGTCGGCAGCCGCAAGGTACTTCGGCATCCTGCTGTTATAAAGCTCGGATATCACCTTGTCCCTGTCAGGACGCTGTAAAAGAGGTCTCTTTTTGTCATAACGCAGGCGCAGTCTGATAACACGCAGCGGCACGTCGAGCAGCACGATGGTATCGGAGCCTTTGAACACCTCTACGTTGCGCTCAAAGGTAAGCGCGCCGCCGCCTGTTGCTACAATAAGGTTCCGCTTTTTTGAAAGCTCAACGCACGCCTCGTGCTCAAGCTCGCGGAAGCCCTCCTCGCCGCGTTCGGCAAAGATTTCCGCTACGGTTTTGCCCGCCTGTTTTTCAATATATTCATCAATATCGACAAAGCGCCTGCCCGTCTTTTTGGCGGCGCTTTTGCCTATTGTGGATTTTCCGCAGCCCATAAAGCCGCAAAGAATAACGTTGTTCATGTTTACCCCGATGTTTTACTTTATTATTTATTCAGCATAGCCTCGGCGGCGTCCCTGCAGAGCCGCTCAATATCCCTGCTGTCATACTCCGAGCCGTCCCAGATTTTGTGCGCGGCTACCGCCTGCCATACAAGCATCGACATTCCGCCCTCGGCCTTGGCGCCGTTTGCCTTGGCGCGCTTGACAAGCGCGGTTTCATATGGATTGTAAATAGCGTCATACACCGCGCCGCATCTTCCTATAGCGCAGTTGTGGATAGGCTGGTCGTCAACGTTGGGGTACATACCTACGGGAGTGGCGTTAATAAGCACGTCAACAGTGCCTATGATCTGGTCGATAAGGCCGAAGCTCACCTGAGCGTCGGGGATCTTCCGCGTGATGTCAAGGCACAAAAGCCCTGCCTTACCCACACTCTCGCGGCGCACGGCAAATTCAAACGGCTTATTCCTCAGCGCTATCTCATACGCCATTGTGCGAGCCACGCCGCCGCAGCCCAAAATCATGATTCTGCCGTCAAGCTTTATGCCCGCCGCCTCGATAGCCTTTATAAAGCCGTCGGGATCGGTGGTGTAGCCCTTTGATTTTCCTTGGGCGTTAGCCACGGTGTTTACGCTGCCGTACATCTTAGCCTTGTCATCAAGCGAGTCAAGCAGCGGAATGATACTCTGCTTGTGGGGAATGGTTATATTGTATCCGTCAAGCTGCTTAAGCGTGCGCTCATACTCCCCGGCAAGCGCCTCGGGCGCTATGTCAAGAGCGGTATATTCCGCGTCGACTCCTGTCAAATCAAACAGCCTTTTGTGAATAAATGGCGACATTGTGTGTCCTATAGGGTGCCCGATGACCGCATATTTCCTTTTTGACATTATAAATCCTCCGTTCAGATATCATAATTAGCTATTCAATTTCAGATAGAGTGATAATTATTTATGCAAAATCTGGAATTTTCCAAAAAATTCAAAATACATATTGACAAAGAGGTAAAAACTCAATAATATGGAAGTGTAACAAACAGGGTGTTTGTTTTACGATGATTAAATCCGATAATCATTGTAGCACAAAATATGTGCTTTTGTCTACTGTAACTACAGGACGGGTACATAATAATTTACAGGAGGAATTATCATGGTATTGGAAAAAGTTAAGGCTATCCTTGCCGAGCAGTTTGATGTAGAAGAGGATAAAATCACTGAGGAAACCGATCTTCAGGAAGATCTCGGCGCTGATTCTCTGGACGTAGTTGACCTTTTGATGTCAATCGAGGATGAGTTTGAGGTTGAGGTTCCCGACGAGGAGATCGAAAACATCAAGACCGTAGGCGCTCTTGTTGCTTACATCGAGGCTAACTCATAATTAACTTTCAACGCTTTGA
>CAZVSQ010000076.1:0-8433 GCA_964629925.1 uncultured Ruminococcus sp. | reverse complement strand
AAAGAAGATATCCGCCTGGTATCTTGCGCAAAAAAGACCTGACGATCTGATCATCAGCGCTTCGCCCACCTGCATCATCGAGCCTATCGCGAACAGACTCGGCGTAAACTTTATGGCGACGGAATTCGACCGCCAATTCGGAGTGTTTCTCAATAATCATATGTACGCTAAGGAAAAGGCAAAGTATATGATCGACAACGGCTTTCCGCTGATCGAGAATTTTTATTCCGACTCCCTTGCCGATACGCCGCTCGCCCTGTGCGCCGAAAAAGCCCATTTGGTTACCAAAAAGGCGAGCACCGTGACCGATTGGCCGGAGCTGGACGAGGAGACCCTGAAAAAAGTTCACGAGAAAGTCGATACCGGATGGACCGTTCATCTGGAAGAGTAAAAGGAACAGCAAATGTATATCATTATTTATGACTTCGGAACAAGCAGCGTCAAAACCTGCCTGTTTCAAATCGATGCGAAAATACAACTTGTTGCCGGAGCTGCCGCTGAGTACGGGCTTTACATTTCCGACGACGGAGGCGCGGAGCAGGACACGGAAGAATGGTGGGCAGCGCTTTGTTCGACCACTCGCGAGGTGCTAAAGGAATCAAACATCAAGCCCCAACAGATAGAAGGTATGGCGTTTTGCTCACAAATGCAGGGAACGGTTTTGGTTGACGAAAAAGGAAACGCCGTCAGACGCCCGATGAACTATCTGGATCAAAAGGGCTTCAAGGAATACAGGGAATGTATGGGGCGCGGCATCATCAAGGTTTCAGGCTGCAGCCTCTACAAGCTCCTGCGGAACCTGCGCGTCAATTACGCCGGCTCGACCAGCGCCAAGGACCCGGTATGGAAATATAAGTGGGTCGAAAACAACGAGCCGGAGGTTTTCAAAAAGATTGATAAGTGGCTTGACATCGGCGACTATCTCTTAGCCCGCTGTACCGGCAGGATCGTTAGAACTGCGGACACAGCTTTTGCGACCTTCCTTTATGACACGCGAAAGGGAAAGGAAGGCTGGAACAAAGGTCTTTTGAAGATGTACAAGGTGGATCCCGACCATATGCCGGAGATAATTGACTGCACAGATAAGGCGGGAACGCTGACGAAGAAAGCGGCTGATGATCTCGGACTCGTTGAAGGGATACCGGTATTCGGAGGAGGCGGCGACACCACCTTCGTAAATATCGGCGCAGGCTGCACAACTCCGGGAGACACACATATCTATATCGGAACGTCGGGATGGGTGTCGACGTTTATGGATCATCAGACCGTCGATATCAATGCCATGATCACCGGCGTTCTGTCCGCAAAACACGGTTACTTCAACTATTACGCGGAGCTGGAAACCGCTGGAAAGTGCTTTGAATGGGTCATGGATCACCTCGCGCTCGATGAGATCGGCGTTTATCTGCACAACGCCACCGTGGCGGATGATATCGAAAGCAAATACACAAGCCTCTACGATTACCTTTCCGAGGAGATCGGCAAGGTGCCGCCGGGAGCGAACGGCGTACTCTTTACCCCTTGGCTTCACGGCAACCGCTGTCCGTTTGAGGACTCCAACGCGGGCGGGATGTTCTTCAATATCAGGATCGAAAACGGCAAGCGAGATATGATCCGCGCGGTATTGGAGGGCATCTGCTATCATCTGCGCTGGCTGCTGGAATGCTCGGAGAAAAAGGTAAAAACCTCCGAGACAATCCGCTTTGTCGGCGGAGGAGCCTTATCTCCCGTGACCTGCCAAATGCTGGCGGACATCACCGGACGAACCATAGAAACAGTCAACAATACTCAGGAGGTCGGCGCAATCGGAACTGCGCTCGTTGTCGCGGCGGGCATCAAAGGCGTGGATGTGCTTGAATTATCATAACAGCTTGTAAAACCCGATCATGTTTACATACCCGCTGATGAAAATAAGGATGTATATGAACGCAACTATAAAGTTTTCAAAAATCTCTACAAGTCCAATGCCGCGAACTTTAAAGGAGTGAACGGCTGATAATATCGGAGGTATCATAAGATGAGCAAACAGAAAGAAGCAGTAAGAGGAATTAAATTCGCGCTGTTCTCGGTATCTGCCGGAATCATTGAAATCGTTTCTTTCGCGCTGTTGGAAGCTTTTACGCCGTGGCCATACTGGCCGAAGTATTTGATCGCGCTGGTGCTTTCCGTGCTTTGGAATTTCACACTAAACCGCCGTTTTACATTCCGCGCTTCCGGAAATGTACCGATCGCCATGCTGAAGGTTGCCTGCTTCTATGCCGTATTTACGCCGCTTTCAACCTTACTGGGTAACTTTCTGGCTGAAAACTGCGGATGGAACGATTTTCTCGTGACGGGACTGAATATGGCGATGAACTTGGTGTTGGAATATTTTTACGACCGGTACTTTGTGTACAGGAATACGGTTGATACAAACAAAAAAGCGTCGGGTCAAGATAAAGAGTAATTTCTGTTATAGTTTGGAGTGGTAGATATCAAATCGAGTTTTGGAGTTAAAAAATTCATTTCATCGGTAAATAATCTTGCAATATCGCAGGGTGCATCGGGGTGCATTGTATCAATCATATAAGCCTTTGCCATGCAAGGCGGTTTATCTAAACCGCCTTTTCTTTTTGCCAAATTATCTCAACTTGCTCAAAAACGGCTTAAAAACTGGGTTTTCGTGAGCAGATTCAGTAATTTTGAAAAAAGTTAAGGAAAAGAATCTCAGGTGAGATATACCAGCATTTAGCACTTTGCGGGTTTAAATACCCGCAGTTAAACCCGCAAATAAACCATCGAAAAACGAAAAAATCAGATTAAAAACCGCACACATTGGATTTGCTTGAACGCCCTCTGTTAACCTCAGAGGGTTCTTTTTTTGTTAAGGGTGGGATGGCGGGAATACAGATTAAGGGAAGCTCACACTTCCCCTAATCGCAAGCGCGACGCCCTGCACAAGCGCGGCTGTGCTGACTGTCCAGCCTGCTTTGTAGGCGTAGATAAAGCCGACCTCCAAGCCGACGATCACAAAACCGAGAACAAACGGCGCCCAGTTGAGATTGCTCAGCTCCTTGATCGGATTGCTTTGCTTGCCGAGGACAAAGAACAAGACCGCGCTCACCGCCGCTCCTACAAGATATGTCACCGTCAAAGCGGCAAACGGATTGAGTCCGTCCGGAACGGACTTCGCGCATATTTGATAAACAACATTCGACAGCACTACCAATCCTATCGGCCATATCATATTCCACATAGTACTTCCTCCAAAAAAAGCCACCCAAAAGTGGGTGGCAATCTCAAACAATATTGTTTTGACTTCTCACAGATTGATTATATCACAGAAATCTTATCATATCAACTCCCCAAATACCTCCTTACGCTTTCTTTTTCTTTTCGGGAAAAATCCACCAGCAGGTCACTATCGCTACAACTATGTAAGCCGCGATCGGGCAGAAGCCGCCGAGCACAGCCGCCAAGGTGTAGGTGATGATGCTGACTATGTTTCTGATACTCAATTTGAATTCTTTTGCCGTTCCGTTTTCACGGGCGATAAGATACACCATCAGGTGGAAGGTCAGACACGCGAGCAGCATATCGAAGAAATAAATACATACCGGCGCGAAAGAAACGGGATACGCGCCGATCCACGCCGTTGTAAAAGGAATGAACGACATAGCGAAAAGCCACGCAATATTGCACCACAGTATCGGATAATTGACGCGCTCCACCTGATGAAAAATGATGTGATGATTGACCCAGTAAATCGCCACGAACAAAAAGCTGAGTGCGTAGCTTAATAAAACCGGGCTGAGTTCAAGCAAATTGCCGAGCTTGTCGCCCACAGGCTGTTTGAGCTCCAACACCATAATTGTGATGATAATTGCCAGAACGCCGTCGCTGAACGCTTCTAATCTGTTTTTTTCATAGCTTAATCCTCTTTATTCTCGTATTTGGCTTCTTGTTTGATAAAAGTGCCGTTGTCCATTTCCCTGTACGCCGTTATCAGTTCCTCGCGTGTGTTCATCACAACGGGACCGTACCAAGCGACAGGCTCCGCGAGAATCTCGGAGCACATAAAGAGAATTTCAATCGGCTCGTCGCCTGCTTCGATCGTGACGGTATCTCCCGCGCCGAGCCTTGCGGCAGTCTTTGCCTTGACTTCTGTTCCGCTGACGACCGCGTCGCCGTCAAGCGTGAATACCATTGCCGACTTGCTGTCGCCTTTCACGTTCAGCGTCACCGAGCCGTGCGCGTCGAGGAAAATGTCATAGTAATCGAGCGGCATATATTTGCCCTGAATACCCGAATGCCCCTCGTAGTTACCCGTGAGCAAACGGAGCTTTCCGCAGTCCAAATCGAACTCCTGAATCTCGCCGTTGAGTATTCCGTGATAGAACGGCTCGGCTTTCATTTTATCTTGAAGTAGTCGCTCTTTTGGGAGCGGGTTCGATGGGAACGGCTATTGCAAGGCGGTTTGCTGCGGACAGAGAATACTTTGCCGCTATAGGCGATCTTCCGGAAAACGGTCAGGCTATCGACGACTTTGAAAACGGCGACTTGACGTATTATACCGCAGGCAAATCCCTTGCGATATTCTTCGGAAACGCGGATAATTCAAGCCAAAGCGATTTAATTCGCATGGGCAAAATCACCTCGGATTTAAGTCTGTTCGACGAGATCGGAGACAATGTTACGGTAACCATTGCTGTTGCCGAAAGCAAGGAAACAAAGATGGCATATGATTTTTCAGAGTTTACTAATGTTGAAATAACGGGCGTTGACCTGTCTGCCTTGAGTGATGACGAGACATCTGTACTGTACCGTCAGGCTAAATACTGTCAGGCGATGACAACTGCGGATACCGATACAATGGCGCAGCTCGTAGCCGAGGATGTGACCTTCACACACATGAGCGGGAAACAACAAACAAGAGCGGAATATTTTGCCGATATCAAAGACGGCAGTTTGCGTTATTTCAAAATAGGTATTGAGAACCCCGTCATTGAAGTGAATGGAAAATTTGCCTCAATCAACTACACCTCTGTTTTAGACGCAAACGCTTACGGAGCAAAGGGTGTCTATCGTATAGCCGGAATCCACCGCTTTGAGAGAATTAACGGAGAGTGGGTCGCAACCCGCGCGGCTAATGGAGAAAGATAAGATAAAACTGAAAGGCAAAAATTATTATCCGTAAATATATACTTTTTTACCATAAGCACATAGAAAAGACACCATACAGATTCATTTTTGTTCTGTACGGTGTCTTGTTTTAGGCTCCCAATCGGCTAATTATCTTATGATTTCAAATCATCCTTATGAGCATCAGCCGTCGGCGCGGCTTTTTTGATTTTGATCGATGAGGATTTTTGCCGGGATTATACTCAACCCTTTTCGCCGCATTCTGCCCCATAACCCGAAATGCTCATAAATTATTGACATTTAGCCTTATTTGGAGTATTATTTAATTTGTATAGCTATCTATTATTAAGGAGGTCTGCCGGGAATGGATATATCCGTAATATATGACGCGGGCGTTGTGGGACTGCGAATGCTCATGCCGCTTTTCGCGATAGTCATCGTATATCAGTGCTACGCGGCTATGCGCCGCCGCAGACGTCCCGAAAAGCCGCTGGTGTCGCTTTACAACCCCAATTCGGGCGGAATGATACCCGTGGTGTTCTGGGAGAACTCCATAGGGAGAAGCAAGTCCAGCGATATTATAATCAACGACCTTTCCGTCGCGCGCAATCACTGCGTGCTTTTGCGCCGAAGCGCCGGCTGGTTTATTTCAGACGTCGGCTCGGTTACGGGAACCTTTGTAAACGGAGTCCGCGTTCACGGCAGGGCTCAGGTGCTTATCGACGACATGATAACGATAGGCAGCACCGAATATCAGCTGAAGCGCGGAGGCGACTTCAACTCAAAGCTGCGCCCGAACCGCTTTTTCCAGAAGGCGAGCGACAAGCCCGCTATCCAGTCGTGGAAGCTTATGTTTATGATAACGCTGTTCCACCTGTTTATGGCGGTTGAGGCTATGTTCTGGAACGACGCCACCCACGTTTACTCTCCGCTTATCCTTTTCGGCGCGCTGGCTGCCGTTGAGTGGGGCTTCTTCTGCGTATCTTACTTTGCGCTCAGGCGCGTAAACTTTGAGCTTGAATCGCTTGCGCTGTTTTTGACTGGCATAGGCGTTATGATGCTTGTGCGCCAGGTCGAGAAATCGGCGTATGTACAGCTTATAGCGGGCGCGATAGGCATGGCGCTTTACTGCCTTATAGTTAAATTCATTGAGGATCCCGACAGGGTAAACAAGCTCAGGCTGCCCGTAATGATCGCCGCGGTAGTGTTTTTGTCGACCAGTATAGTGTTCGGTAAGGTCACGAACGGCGCGGCAAACTGGGTAAGGATAGGCTCTATTTCCTTCCAGCCCTCCGAGTTTGTAAAGACTCTTTTCATATTTATAGGAGCAAGCGCGCTCGACCAGTTGATGACTAAAAAGAACCTGATCGAGCTTATCGTGTTCTCGGTCGTATGCGTCGGACTTTTGGCGTTTATGGGCGACTTCGGAACCGCGCTTATCTTCTTTATAACCTTCCTGCTCATAGCGTTTATGCGCTCGGGCGATTTCAGAACCGTTATCCTCGCTATAGCTTCGGCGGTATTCGGCGTTGTATTGGTGCTCAGCTACAAGCCATATGTAGCCGACCGCTTCAAAACGTGGCGGCATGTTTGGGAGTACACCTCAACGGGCGGATTCCAGCAGGCTACGGCTATGATGTATATCGCCAGCGGCGGACTGTTCGGCGTGGGCATAGGCAACGGCTTCTTTAAGCAGATAGGCGAATCGGAAAGCGACCTTGTGTTTGCGCTGATCGGCGAGGAAATGGGTATTATCGTGGCTATTGTAATCGCCTTGGCGGTCGCTCTGCTCATAATTTACACGCGCGCCATCACCACCAGGAGCCGCAGCGCCTTCTACTCTATCTCGGCTTGCTGCGCGGCGGGACTTCTTGTTGTTCAGCTCTCGCTCAACGTTTTGGGCGCGGTCGATATCCTGCCCTTCACGGGCGTTACCTTCCCGTTCATCAGCGCGGGCGGTTCCAGTATCATATCCTGCTGGGGACTGCTGGCATTCATAAAGGCGGCTGACGAGCGAACATATTCAATCAAAAGATAACCGGATCACATATCACACATTCTTTCACAAAGGCGGTGGTCAGATGAAACGAATGCTCAGGCGAAGCACATTTATTCTTATTTTTACCTTGGCGTTTATTATCGGTATCAGCTATTTTACCGTTGAATTGGTAGTTAACGCGGACAAATGGGTCGACCAGCCGTATAACGACCATATTACCGTCAAAGGCGGCCTGCAGAACGCGGGCGAGATTTTTGACCGCAGCGGCACGTCGCTTGCCAAAACCGTTGACAAAAAGCGCGTCTATAACAGCGACGAGAGCGTGCGCAAGGCGCTGCTCCATACCGTCGGCGACGACAGCATGAATATCTCCACAGCGGTTCAAAGCAAGCTGCGCTCCACCCTGACGGGCTACAGCTTTATTTGGGGCATGAACATGCCCGATTCCTCGCGCACCTCGCGCGATATAACCCTCACCGTTGACGCCGACACCTGCAAGGCGGCTTATGATATGCTTACAAGCGGCTTTGAGGAGCCGAAGCGCGGCGCCTGCGTCATCTACAACTACAAAACAGGCGAGGTCATCTGCTCGGTAAGCACCCCGGGATACGACCCCGCAGACCCTCCCAAAATTACCGAGGAAAACGAGAGCGAGTACGAGGGCGTGTACCTTGACAACGTTCTCTCGTCTACATATACCCCAGGCTCGGTTTTCAAGCTTGTTACTGCGGCGGCGGCAATCGAAAATATCCCCGACATTTATCAGCGCACCTGGTATTGCAGCGGCAGCGAGGAAATCGGCGGCCATGACATAAGGTGCGTCGACGGCGAGGCTCACGGCGAGATCAACCTTAAACAAGCTATGCAGGAATCCTGCAACATCGTATTCGCAAAGCTCGCGGTTGAGCTGGGACCTGAAAAAATGAAGGCAGCCGCCGACAAAATGGGCGTCAACTCCAGCTTTAATGTGGACGACACAAACACCGCGAAGGGCCATTACAACACCGACGGAGCCGACACAAACGCGCTGGCGTGGTCGGGCGTAGGTCAGGGAATAGGCGAGTACGAGGACAAGGTCAATCCCATGCAGATGGCAATTATGTGCGGAGCTATTGCCAACGGCGGAACCGCCAAGGGCGCTACCTGTATCAAGGAAGCCGAGGGCGACACGCTCAGAAAAATCGGCTTTAAAAAGCCCGGCGACAATTCGCTTGTAAAGAGCGATACCGCGCGGCAGCTTCTTGACATAATGCCCGAGTACTCAATAGGCGGCCTTAACGTCAGGGCAAAAACAGGTACCGCCGAGGTAGGCG
>CAZVSQ010000075.1:0-8479 GCA_964629925.1 uncultured Ruminococcus sp. | reverse complement strand
GCCTTGACCACATTGGCAGCGCGATTCTGCTTGCCGCAAGGACCCGCCCGAAATACATCGGCGGCGAAAGAGCGAAGTATGAATAATTTTTATGGTTAGTGGTTAGTAGTTCTAAGTATGAAAAACAGGGACGTGTCAGAAAAAGCACGTCCCTGTTTTATTATTGGATCCGGCAAAAGCGTCAATTCCCCATTCCGGCTCCGAATTGATTTGTCACCACGGCTTGATCGTTCCCGTGAGCTCGCTTACGCTTTTTATTCCGTTGTTGTCGAGGAATTTGTTTATTCCCTCGTTGATTTTTATGGGAGCGTAGGGGTCGGAGAACAGTACCGTGCCGATTTGCAGCGCGGTTGCACCCGCAATAAGCATTTCAACGGCGTCCTCCCAAGTTGAAATTCCGCCCATACCGATGATCGGGATCTTTACGGCGTTTGATACCTGCCACACCATTCTGACCGCAACAGGGAAAACCGCCGCGCCGCTGAGGCCGCCGGTATTGTTTCGGATGATCGGTCTGCGGCTGTTTATGTCAATGCGCATACCGGTGAGGGTATTAATCATTGAAACAGCGTCCGCTCCCTCTGCCTCAGCCGCCTGAGCGATTGAAGCTATGTCGGTAACGTTGGGGCTGAGCTTTACAACAAGGGGCTTTTTGCAGTGAGCGCGCACCTGTTTTGTAATGTTGCCCACCGACTCGCAGCTTGTTCCGAACTGAACGCCGCCGCTTTTTACATTGGGGCAGGAGATATTAAGCTCGATCATATCCACGTCGGTTTCGCTTAGCTTTTCCGCCATTTGGCAGTATTCCTCAACCGTGTTGCCGGCTATGTTTGCTATTACGACCGTGTTTTGCTGTTTCAACCACGGCAGATCCTCTTTTATAAACACGTCAACACCGGGGTTTTGCAGTCCGACCGCGTTGAGTATTCCCGAAGGCGTTTCCGCGATCCTTGGCGGCGGATTTCCGTCGCGCCTTTTTAATGTGATTCCCTTGCACGAGATACCGCCCAACGCGCTGAGCGGATAAAACTCGCCGTATTCCCTGCCGAAACCGAAGGTTCCCGACGCGGCAATAAGCGGATTGTTAAACCTTACACCCGCGACCTTTACCGATAAATCAGCCATTAAAATACTACCTCCTCAGCGTTGAATACAGGACCGTTTTTGCAGACATGCTGCATGATTTCCTCGCCGTTTTTGCGAACCTTTACCGCGCACACAAGACAGGCTCCCACGCCGCAGCCCATGCGCTCCTCAAGCGAGATCTGACACGGCTTGTTGAATTCGGCGCAGATCGCCGCAACCGCCTTGAGCATAGGAGTTGGACCGCAGGCGCATACCTCATCGATTTCAGCTATCCTCTCGCGCAGCAGGTCGGTAACAAAGCCCTTTGTGCCCGCGCTTCCGTCGTCGGTGCAGAGCAGCGTTTCGCCTTCGGCTTTAAACTCGTCCTGCAAAATTACAAGCGACTCATTTCTGAAGCCCGTGATGATAAGCGGATCATCACACTGCTTGGCGGTGTAGAGCATAGGCGGAGCGCCTATTCCGCCGCCGATCAAACAATAGCGTCTGCCCTGCTCGATTTTAAAGCCGTTTCCGAGCGGTACGAGCACATCAACATTGCAGCCGGGCTGCATTTGCGACATGATCTTTGTGCCCTCGCCCTTGACTTGGTACACAAGCCTGAGAACGTTTTCGCTTGCGTCGCATATGGAAATAGGGCGGCGAAGCGACTTTCCCGGAACATAAACATGCGCGAACTGTCCGCAGCTTACAGGCAGATCGTCTTGAACATACTCAAGGCGCATGTCGAAGATACCGTCCGCGATTTCCTCATTTGAGAGCAGCTTTAGCTGCCTTACATCATATTTCATTATTCCACTCTCCTATTCATAATCCAATATCATAATAATCAGCCGCCGCTCGCTGTACGAGCTGAGTTTGCAGTCGCCGCTGAGCGTGTTTGCACCGCCGTTTATTTCGTTTGCCGCTGTCATCCAGTCATAGGCGTACCCCTGTACAATTTCATCATAGGCGCTGTCAAAATCAAGGCTGTCGCCGATAACAAAATTGCAGCTTTGCGCTCCTTCTGCCGCCGCCTTTGCAAGATATTCGGCGCAACTTTCCGATTCAAGTGAATCGACTGCAAGGGCGTTGAGCGTAAAGTAACAGTAGTCGGTGCTGTCGCACTGAGGCACATAGCCGTTGTACCAGATGTCCGACGCGCTGTATTCGCTGTAGGTCGGGGCGATTTTGTGATCCTTTTTGATTTCGTCGGTGGTGACATTAAAATACAGGTGACTGCCGGCGTCGGTCACCAAGGCGCTTTCGGTATCGTCGCAGTCGTCCCAGGTGACGTCGACCTGATACCATTTTCCGTCAAGCTGAACGCAGTTCCAGATGTGATTCGTATTTTCCTCGCCCTCAAATCCCTGAGCCTGCCCCTGGATGACCCAGCAGTCGACTCCCAATTTATTGCAGAGCAGCTGAAACGCGCGCGTATAGCCCTCGCACACGGCTTTTCCCTCTACCAGAGCGCCGTACGCGTTCTGCTCGTTGGCGCGGACGGTATCGCTTTTATGCAGCTCAACCGATTCCTCGTCATAGGCGCAGTTTTTTATGATATAGTCGTGGGCGTACAGCTCTTTTTCGTATGAGGAAGCCTCATTGGGAGCCCCCTGTAAAGCCGCGCTGACCTTTTCGTCAAGCTCGGTTTTAGCCCGCGCAAGCTCGTCGCCGCTCAGCTTAAAGGTGAGCAAAAGGGTGATTTCGCTGCCGTTGTCACTGTAGTAATACGGCTCGGTTTCGTCTATCCAGAACACGTCGGGATGGTCGTCCTTGTAAAGCTCGAGCACCTCGCCTGCCTTGTCCTTATTGTCAAGGCTGTCCGAAGTAAACTCCTCGCTTTCATCATTATAGATCGCCGAGTCAATAGCGTAATACAATCGCTGTTCCTCAACGGTTTTGAGCGCCTTAAAGCCGTAGCCGCTGTATTTTGCCGCGAGCATTGCAGCGTCGGGGCGCTCAGCCGCCTTTGAGGAAGTCATGCTGCCGTCATCAAAAATTATCGAGCAGCCGGACGCCATAAAAAGAGCCAGTGCTAACGCTGAGATCCGTAAAAAAATATTTAGCTTCATATGCTTTTCAAAAGTTCCGTAAGCGCCTTTTCGGCGTGTGTAACGTCGGCTTTTGCGCTGTGTCCAAGCACCTTGCCGCCTGCTTTTGTAATATAATTTTCCGACGCGCTTTCAAAAGCCACGCTGTCCGAGGAACCGTCGGCAAAGGTATAAATAATCTCAAACGCATCGGTTCCGCTGCCGCTGTCGGACTTTACATCGGACATCACTATAAGCGAAGCAGCGTCATAAAACGCGGTGAAGCTGCCGAGCTCTACGTCTTTTCCGTTGTATCTCACCTCGGTCACGGTCGACTTGGTCTCGCTGCCCTGATCGTCGGTAGTAACGCTTTCGCGGGTTTTAAGCTCAAATTCGTAGGTTCTGCCGCCTGTTTTTACGGTCATGCCCGCAAGCTGAGTCATTTTGGGATTCAGCGCGTATTCATAGCAGAGCTTTTCATAGCTTGTTTTAGCCCACGCCGCCTTATCGGCAGAGATCTTATACACTACCTTTCTTCCGCTCACCATCAGGTTCACGCTTCCGTCGCCGTCGGGCTTTGAGGCGATAAGCTCGATCGTTTCGTCGGGATATACCGCTTTGACCCGCGCGTTTGGATTTGACAGTCCAAAGTCATTTAGCTGAGCGTCCGAGGGGTTGACAGCCCTTACTTCCTCGGCGTACAGTCCGCGTATTCCGCCCGATACAAGGCTGCTTTCATTCTCGTTTGCAAAGCGGCTGTCGGGCGCGGTCATCGCAAATGACGCGGAATAGTTTTCGTTTGTGTTGGGTACAAGCTCGATTTCCTCGGGGAAGGCTGCGCCCGAAAGCTTTATTGAGCTTGCGCTGTTGTTTGAGGCGCTGTCGCCCGTTTTGTTTATTGTAAGGCTTATCAAATCGGTAACGCCGTAATCAAACGGCGCGACGGTTTCGGTGTCGGCTACATATACGGCGTCGCCCGTGCCGAATTTTACATAAGTGCCTGCCTGCTGAGGCGCGTCGTCGCCCACGATTATGATCGCCTTTGTGCTGTCGCCGTAGCTGACAGTGACGGTTGAGCGGGGCTTGTCAAAGCCGAAGTCGCCCGCCTTGCTTTTGTCGACGGACGCGACCTTTGAGAACATCAGCTTTGCCGCCGCGCTTGCGATCATATCGGGATTGCCCGCCTGCAGGTCAAAATACTCATAGCCCTTTACGGTGTACACCGTGGCTTCGCCGCTCGGTGTATTTGAGATCACGTCAAAGGTTCCCTTTTGGTTTTCAACGTGGATGTTCCTTATATCGGCAGGCTTATACTCCATAAGCTCACCGCCGCCGTTGTTTTTTATTTTGCCGTTTTCGTCAAGCTTTACCGCCGCCTGGTGAACGCCGTCGGAGTCGACGCTGCGCGTAAGGCTAGCGCCCTCGTCAAAGGTCGCCGTCTGGGTATCGCTGTTTCCGCCCTTTGGAGCAAGCACCAGAACAAGCACTGCCGCCGCAAGGACAGCGGCGACCGCCGCGCCGATAATGATGCCCTTTTTCTTATTCATCACCTATTCCTCCTGCGGATCCAAAGGACGATTCCCGTTACGAGAATAAGCGCCGGAACGGCAATTACAAATATGATAAGGATCGCGTTTGTGGTGCTCGCCGTCGGCTTGCCCAAGGTGGGCGTCTGCAAAGTCCTGCCCTCGATAACTACCGTGTTGTCGTCCTTGTCAGCGATAGTGTTCACAACATTCATAAAGTAAGCGCCGTTGTTAAAGCTGTAGTAATTCATCATCTCGGTGCTGAACATCGAGCTTGAGCTGAACACGATCACATTTGAGTAAGCGTCGTCGCCCGCCTTTGTACCCTCGGCGGCGATCGCTATCGGCTCGCCCTTTACATGGCTGCGGATATCAAAGCTCTTGTCGGCGTCGTTGGGGTAAATTCCCGCGCCCTTAGAGGTGTTGAGCAGCGCGTGAGCCGTGTTTGCGTCGGTGATTTCTATGCCTGTGGCAAAGTTGGCGGCAACGGGAACATTTGCGTTTTTGAGGTTCTCGGTATATTTATCGCAGTAATCCGTAAGGAAGGTATATATCGAATTGGGGTTCCAGCGGTAATCGTCGTTTGTTTCAAAAACGAAGCCCTTGTTAAGCTCCATGCCCCAGTCTTTAAGCAGCGCGTCAAGGTTGGGCGTTTTCATATCCTTAAGGTAGGGCGTGGCGTTGGGAACATAAATAAGGGTTTTGCCCTTTTTGCCGCCGTTGTCGAGCCATGTGCGCAGCTTTTCGGCGGCGCTGTCGCTTAAGTCGACCTGAGGAGCGAAAATAAGCACGAACTGAGCGTCCTTATCAAGCTCGCCCGTCAGAAGCGAGACCTCGTTTACCTGATAGGCGTTATCCGAAAGCAGCTTTGTAAGCTCGTCGTAGCCCGTATTGCCCTCGCCCGTTGAGGAATTGTAGCCGCCCTCGCCTTCGCCGGTCATAACATCGACAATAACGCGCTCGTCGCTTGTTACATAAAGAGTTCCCTTGGCGACAGCCTGCTCTATAGTTGTGCCCGTCCAGCTGTACGCCTGATAGTATGCGTAGTAGTTCTCGTCATAGGTAAAGCAGTCGGTTATATCAAGTCCCTTGTACTGGTCGCCGCACTCTATCACGCCGACGGTCTCCTTTGTTTTCCAGTTTATATTCTCGTATTTTTTTGCAAAATTCGGGTTCTCGGTCGTGTCGACAAAGTCGTATGTAAACCTGCCGTCCGACCTCGCCTCCATTTTGTCGAGCAGGTTTTTTGCCTGCACAAAATATGTGCCCGAATCAAGGAAGGTCTTTTCGTCGGCGACTATATGGAAGCTGACGTCCTTTTTTAGGCGGCTCATTATCTCAACGGTGTCGTCGTTTAGCTCAAACGCCTTGTTCGAGGTGAAGTCCGCCTTTAAGTCGGGGTACCTGTCAACAAGCAGCCCCGCAATCACATTTACAAGCACAACGACCGCCACGGCAATAGCGGTTATTGAGATCGCCTGTATCCTGTGGCGCGTTTTGCGCGAGCTCATCGCCTGTTTGAATTTTCCGCCCTTTTTTGCGGTTTTATTTTCGGAAGGGGTAATGTCCTTTTTCTCAGCCATATTATCCCTCCTTAATTCCAGCGGCGTCTTTCGAGAACGCGTGTTGTAAGGAACAAAAACAGTCCCGCCGCGCTCAGGTAAAACACCACGTCAACTATGCTTAAAATGCCGTAGGTAAAGTTTTTATAGTATTCAAGAAAATTGATTTTTTCCAGAACAAACGTGATCCACCTTATCGGGATAATGGTGATAAAGTAGTCCATTGTGTCGATAACAAGACCTACGCCCATGCCCACAACAGCCGCTACTACCATGCTCTCGGTAAGCGATGAAATAAATATATTTATCGCGATAAGCGCCGCTCCCAGCAGGAAAATGCCTATAAGCGTACACAGCACCACCGACCACTGCGGCTTTGCGAAAATCGAGATAACTATAGCGTAAATCAGGAAAATCCCGCAGCACAGCGCGTAAATCGTAAGCGCGCCGAAGAACTTGCCCAAGACGATCTCTGTTAAACTTGCGGGAGAAGTCAGCAGCGCCTGATCGGTTTTCTGCTTTTTTTCCTCGGAAAAGGTTTTCATTGTAAGCACGGGAATAATGAACATTACAATGTAAAACATGTTGGCGAATACATAGGAAAGGCTTGTTGAGTCGCCTATAAAGCAGTAAAAATAGAAGAAAAAGCCCGAAAAGAAAAAGTAAACCGCCAAAACGACATACGCTATAGCCGAGTTGAAATAACCCGACAGCTCGCGTTTATATACAGCGCTCATCAGCTTTCTCCCCCTTTCGATGTATCGGTAAGCTTAAGATACAGCTCCTCAAGGCTGTCGTCGCCCGACTTCATTTCAAGAATGGGGCAGTTTATGCGCACCATAGCGTTGAAAACGGAGCGGCGGATGTCCTCGCCCGATTTATAGTCGATTATATATTCATTAGCCTTGCCCTGCGCCGCCTGCTTTTTAACACGCAGCACCTCGGGTATTTTGTTTAGCTCAGCGGAGATATCAGACGCCTTGCCCTCCGCCGTCAGGGTCATTCTGCGCTCGTCGCTGAGGACTTCATGCAGCTTTTCGGCCTTTGCGTCGGCAATGATCTTACCCTCGGAAATAATAATAATGCGGTCGCAGGTGGCGGAGATCTCGCTTAAAACATGCGACGAAAAAATAACCGTGTGCTTTTTGCCCAGGCTCTTTATAAGCTTGCGAATCTCAATTATCTGCCTCGGGTCAAGACCGACGGTCGGCTCGTCGAGGATGATTACGGGCGGATTTCCGAGCAGCGCCTGCGCAAAGCCCACACGCTGGCGGTAACCCTTAGACAGGTTCTTGATAAGCCGTTTGCCGTGGTCTGTCAGCCCCACAAGCCTCATTATCTCGTCTATATGCTCGTTTTTGGGGAGCTTTACACGCTTTAAGTCAAACATAAACTCAAGGTATTTGCGCACCGTCATATCCACATACAGCGGCGGGATCTCGGGCAGATAGCCGATTTTCTGCTTAGTTTTTTTCGGCTCGGCAAGTATCTCGCAGCCGTCGACGGTAACCGTGCCCTCGTTTGATGATATGTAACCCGTAATGATATTCATTGTGGTGGACTTGCCCGCGCCGTTAGGCCCCAAAAAGCCCAGCACCTCGCCGGTATCAACGGTAAAGCTTATGTTGTCAAGCGCCGTTATTTTGCCGTAGCGTTTTGTGAGGTTCTTGACCTCGATCATTCCTGTCACTCCTTTTCGGGTGTTTGTTTAACATTATATACCATTTTATATTGTACCATAACCCGAAAGAATTTGGTAGGTTTTTTTGTAAAAATTCAGCTTTTCTTCACATTTTTTCACAATCCGGTTTTTTTGAAAAATTCCGGCAAGAATAAAAGAAAAGGAGTGGTTTTATGCAATTTTTATACGCCTTTATAACGGGCGGACTTATTTGCGTTATTGGTCAGCTTTTGATTGACAAAACCTCGCTGACGCCCGCGAGGATCCTTACGGGCTTTGTTGTGGCGGGCGTGATCCTGAGCGCGCTGGGGCTTTATCAGCCGCTTTTCGACTTTGCTCAGGAGGGCGCCGCGGTTCCTATTTCCGGATTCGGCAACCTTATGGCTCAGGGCGTGCGCGACGCTCTAAGGGAGGATGGCGCGCTGGGAATACTGACAGGCGGCTTAAAAATAGCCTCGGCAGGCGTTGCGGCGGCGATATTTTTTTCGTTTTGCGCCTCATTGGTTGCAAAATCGCGCGATAAGTAAGTGTGGGCTTGAAATGACAGCCGAAATTTGCTATAATATAAGATAAAGCAAATTTTGGCTGAACAAGCCCAAGGAGGACAAATTATGT
>CAZVSQ010000074.1:0-8497 GCA_964629925.1 uncultured Ruminococcus sp. | reverse complement strand
CGACGAAAACACCCTGATGATCTGCAACGACAATACACCCGTGGCTATCGCGGGTATCATGGGCGGCCTCGACTCCGAAATCGTCGAGGACACCACCACCCTTACGCTTGAATCCGCCACCTTTGACGCGGCTTCTATCCGCAAGTCCACCGTAAGGCTCGCGCACCGCACAGACGCCTCTATGCGCTATGAAAAGAGCCTCGATCCCGAGCTTACAGACGCAGCTATCGCGCGCTTTTTAAATCTTTTAAAGAAATATGACAACGGTATCAAGGTCGTATCGGCGCTCACCGACGAATACGCATTTGAATATGACACGGTTGAACTGAACTTCACCAAGGCGTTTGTAGACCGCTACACGGGCATTGAAATCGACAACGGCACCATTGTAAAGACCTTGCAGAGCCTCGGCTTTAAGGTCACACTTGACGGCGACGCCTTTGACGTTGTTGTGCCGTCCTGGAGAGCCACAAAGGACGTTACCATGAACGCCGACATCATTGAAGAAATCACACGTATTTACGGCTACGACAACTTTGAGATACACACCACGCGCTCGCCGCTCTACCCAGTAAGAATGGACGAGGTAAAGCGCAACGAGGAGAAAATCAAGGATATTCTTGTTAAGAGATACGACCTGCATGAGCTTCACTCATATGTATGGGCATATTATGACGAGCTGAAAGACCTGGGCATTGAGGTCGAGGACAACATCAAGCTCGCCAACGCCAGCAACCCCAATATAGAGACTATCCGCAACTCGCTTATCCCCACTCAGCTTTGCCAGGTAAACACCAACGTTGGCTACGCTCCCGAGTTCGGAATTTTTGAGATCGGCAGAGCGGTAACGGGCATGACCGAGGACAACCTCTGCGTTGAGAAAAAGCTGCTCGCTATCACCCTCTACAGCAAAACCGAGGACGTAAGAGCGCTGTACTTCAAGCTGCGCGACATTTTAGCGGTTATCGCCGACGACGTAAAGCACAGACAGCTCGGCTTCACTTCCGTTGAGCCCGCTCACGGCTACGAGCACCCCGTAAACCTCAACAGCATTGAGATCGACGGCAAGGCTATCGGTAAAATCGGCATTGTGCACCCCACAGTAGGCAAAAAGATCGACAAAAAGGCAGCTATAGTATTTGCCGAGATCGATATGCAGGCGTTCTCCGACTTTGAAAACGCCTCGATCGTTTATGATGAGCCGTCAAAGTTCCCGCCGATGGATTACGACATCAGCGTTGTTATTCCAAAGGGCGTTCTGTTTGCCGACATGGCAAAGTGCTGGGAGAACGAGGGCAAGGGTATCCTTAAGTCAGCCAAGATCGTTGACAGCTACGATACCGAAGTGTTCCACAGCGAGACTATCCGCTTTATGTTCTCCTCAAACGAGCGCACGCTCTCCTCTGATGAGGTTCAGGAGATAATGAACAAGGTAGTGGCAAACCTGAGCGAAATCAACGTTAATCTCAGATAAAAAACTTAAATAAGTATCCGGCGGAAGTCACCCGATTTATGTGGGATGACTTCCGCCGTTTTTACATGTTTTCTTTGATTGAGTCAAGGGCGCATTTTTCGATTCGGCTTACCTGAGCCTGAGATATCCCTATTTCAGAAGCGACCTCCATCTGAGTCTTGCCCTGAAAAAACCTTAGGGTAAGAATACGCTTTTCGCGGTCGCTCAAATTTGAAATAGCCTCTTTTAGCGCAAGCTCCTCAAGCCAGGTGCGGTCGTCGCTCTTGTCGCTGATTTGATCCATAACATAAACCGTGTCGCTGCCGTCGGAAAAAACCGGCTCGTAAAGCGATACAGGCTCAACAACAGCCTCAAGCGCAAGCACAACGGTTTCCTTTGGAACGTCAATAAGCTTGGCTATCTCCTCAACCGAGGGCTCGCGGTTGTTGCGTGCGGTAAGCTGCTCCTTTAGCTGCATCGCCCTGTAGGCGGTGTCCCTCATGGAGCGCGAAACGCGCACGGCGTTGTTGTCACGCAGGTACCTTCTTATCTCACCGATTATCATCGGAACGCCGTAGGTTGAAAATCTGACGTCAAGTTTGGGATCAAAGTTGTCGATAGCCTTGATAAGCCCTATAACGCCTAACTGAAACAAATCGTCCGGGCTTTCTCCCCTGCCCGCAAACCGCCGGATAACCGACAGCACCAGCCGCAGGTTGCCGTTTATCATTTCATCTCTGGCACGCTTTTGCTCGGCGGGACTTCCGTTTTTTATTTTACTCAGCAGCTCTCGCTTTTTGTCCTCGCTGAGCACCCTGAGTTTTGACGTGTTGACGCCGCATATCTCAACTTTCCCGTATTGCATATAATTCCTCCGCTCAGTTTATGGTATAATTATTGCCTTTGCGTGCGTAATTATGCTATGTCTAAGTATAACGAAGCATTGAATATACTATATTTATAATATTATTGATTTCCGCGCCGCTTTATGGTAATATAATGTCATAATTTCGACATTGACGAACGTGAGGGCATACAACTGTGAAAATAAGTGTGATTGTACCTGTTTTCAACTGTGAGAATACTTTGCGAACCTGTGTGGACTCTCTGCTTGGTCAGGATTTTGAAGATTACGAGATAATCCTGGTAGACGACGGCAGCGAGGACAACAGCGGCGCGATATGTGACGATTACCATAACGAATACGAAATAATCCGCGTTGTTCACAAAACCAACGGCGGCGTTTCCTCCGCGTGCAATTTCGGTATCGACTACGCGCGCGGCAAATATATAATGTTCTGCGACGCCGACGACTACGCCGAGCCCGATTGGATGAAGCTTTTGTACAACGCTGTCGAGGTAAACCCCGACGACTCGGTATTTTGCAGCTTTTACAGAACCACCGCACATAAAAACAGAAGCGTTTCGCTTTCGGCAAGAGGCGGACGCATTGAGCTGAGCAAATACTACCTGCTTTATACCGAGGGCTTTGCGGCTCCGCGCTGGAACCGCATCTACCGCCGCGATATGATCGGAAGCGACCTGCGCTTTGACGAGAACATAAGCGTCGGCGAGGACGCGCTGTTCAACATCGGCTACATAAAGCGCTGCAGGCACTTCTATTACATCACCTCGCCGCTGTACCACTGGTATGATGAGGGCGATAGCAGCCTTTCACGCGCTTTTAACGCCAAGCAGTACGACGTTATAAAGGTTCTGTATTTTCCTCGCCTTGAAGTCATCGACAAAAGGGACAGGCAGAAGTACTACAATCTCAGCCTTTACAATTTTTATAAGAGCATTGAAAATGTGTTTGACAAGCGCAATGAGATGACATACGAAGAACAGCGCGAGTACGCAAAATACATCCTTCACGACAATGTGTTTTCCGACGCCCTTAAGCACGCAAACACAAGTTTAAAGGTTCTGCTTAAGCCCAGGAGCCGCCGACTGATTTTAGCGTACATAAAGCTGAGAAAAAAGTTAAAAGGAAAATAAGCTCCTTATTAATTTGGAATGTGGAATTTGGGATTTCGGTCGTGCAGACAGCTTGCTTTAAAAACGCCTTTCGTGCCCGACCGTATTTGTATTAGCATTGGTACCGGAAATACTTTTTTCGGCTCGGTCATTGCAAAGCTTAATAAAATATGTTACAATAGCCATGATATTTTAATTAAGGAGCCAATATTATGGATATTTTTCCCGAACAGGTAGTTAAGCACGACAAAACCGCCAAAAATCTTTTTATTAAAATCATTGCAGTAGTTTTACTGTTTTTAGTGCCGATGGCTTGCCTTCTGCTTGCCAGAGTAATAGCTTATTTCGCAATGGTCGGCTTTTTTCTGTTTCTCGGCGGCATTTACATCGTATGGTGGATCTTTAAATCGCAGAAGTATGAGTTTGAGTATGCCGTAAGCGGCGACAGCCTCAATGTTTCAAAAATCATCGCCATGCGCAGGAGAAAAAAGTTGTGCTCGGTTCCGATAAAGGAGATTTCCAGCATGGAAATAGGCGACAAGAATGTCAAGAACCGCCGCTTCCGCAAGATGTATTTTGCCGCGAAAAACGAGCGCGACTTCGACACCAACACCTACGCCGTGTTCAAGAACCCGCTTTACGGCACATGTCTGCTGGTATTCAACCCCAACGACAGGATCATTACCGCTATGAGACCGCATATGAACCAGGAGCTGATAAAACAGCTTTATTACACAAACAGACGCTGAAGCTATGGAACGCACGGATAAAAACACTGTGAAAAAAGCGGTCGCACCGCGCCCCGACGATGCCCACAAGGGCACGATGGGCACGCTGCTGAGCATTTGCGGAAGCTTCGGAATGGCGGGCGCCGGCATATTGAGCGGTACCGCCGCCCTCAGAAGCGGCTTGGGGCTGCTTAAATGCGCATTGCCCAAAAGTATTTATCCGATCATGGCGGCAAGACTGCCCGAAAGCGTGTATCTTCCGCTTGAGGAAAACGCCGACGGAAGGATTTCCGCGCTGAATCTCCCCTATCTGCTCAGTCAAAAATCCGACGCGGTGCTGCTCGGCTGCGGACTCGGGGTATGCGGCGATACAAAAGCAATTGTCGAGGACTTTATCCGAAGCTGTGAAAGGCCGATGGTACTCGACGCCGACGCGCTAAACTGCATCGCTGATGATCCCGAAGCTTTAAAGAACGCCAAAGCGCCCGTAGTTATCACTCCGCACCCTATGGAGATGGCGCGGCTCTGCGGCGTGACGGCTGCGGAAGTTAACGATAACCGCGAAATGACAGCGCGCACCTTTGCCGCGCGCTACGGCGTTATCACCGTGCTAAAGGGCGCGGGTACTGTTATCGCGTCGCCCGACGGCAAGGCGAGAATAAACATGACGGGCAACAGCGGCATGGCCACGGGAGGCAGCGGCGACGTCCTTGCGGGAATCTGCGCTTCACTTATTGCTCAGGGCAAAGTTCCGTTTGACTGCGCCTGCGCCGCGGTTTATCTGCACGGCTTGGCAGGAGATTTTGCGGCAAAGCGGCTGGGTAAAATTTCCATGCTCCCGAGCGACATCATCGACGAGCTTCCGAACGCGTTTAAGGCGTGCGGGGTTTAAACAGTCATTATAAATACCGTCAGGACATATAATAGCTTAGAACAGGAGGTGCCTTATGGCTGCCAAAATTCTTAAGCTGTTATGTGTCTTTTTTTCGGTTCTGACGGTTTTGCTCTGCGGTTGCGAGCATGACAAAAACTCAAACGAAGTAAACACGGATTTCAGCGCGGATTTTAAAGCGCATTACCGCGGAATGGAGCTGAGCGGAACTCTTACAAATACGCGTCAGAGCTACTGCGCTATTGAGCTGAATTCTCCCGAAACTCTGGACGGGCTGAGCGTCAGCTACAGCGGAGGTGAGCTTGCGCTATCACGAAGCATAGTCAAGGCGACCGCCGACGAGGCATTTCTTCCGAGCGACAGCTTCTGCTCGATTTTGCACGAGATACTCAAAGCCGCGCCAAACGGCAGCGGCAGCAGTCCCATTAAGCTTGAACTGCCGTGCGGAAACGCTGATCTGACGGTTGACGATAACGGACTGCCAAAGGAAGCAAGCGCGCAAAGCCTTGATTTTTCTATTACATTTTCAAACGCAAAAGCGACAGGCAAATGACGAACATTCACCGCTCTCAAAAATATTATGTAATAACGGAATAAATTTCTGCGGACAGGCAAAAATATTGATAGTAAATTTTTGGAGCGTGAAAGCCTTGAACATAAAACGCGGCGACATATATTACGCCGACCTCAGCCCCGTTATCGGCTCGGAACAGGGCGGTGTGCGCCCTGTGCTGATAGTTCAGAATAACGTCGGCAACCGTTATAGCCCCACGGTTATAGCGGCGGCAATAACAAGCCAGCAGTCAAAAGCAAAGCTGCCCACCCACATTCCTCTGTACTCGGGAACCTCGGGATTGACAAAGGACAGCGTGGTGCTGCTTGAGCAGGTAAGAACAATAGACAAGCGCAGACTAAAAGAAAAAATGGGCTCAATAGACGAAAACGACATGACGGCAATCGACAACGCGATTTCAATATCCTTTGGATTGACCTAAAAATTTTTCAATTATTCTAAATGAGAATTAAAAAGTCCCCATAATGGTATAGAATAGCTATGGTAAAAATCCATATCCACGTGGGGGTATAGCTCAGAGGGTAGAGCGCTTGGTTCGCATTCAAGAGGTCAGGGGTTCGATTCCCCTTATCTCCACCAAAAGAAAAAGGCACGCGTTGCGTGCTTTTTTCTTTTGGTCATAAAGAGATAAGGGGAATCGAAGGCGACCGTGCCGAGCATAGCGAGGTAAAAACGTCACAGTGTGACGTTTTTAGGGAGAGCGTAGATGAAACCTATGGCGGTGATACACGCCGCATAAAACGGTGCAGGTGTTTTCGGAACAATAAGCTTACCGTGTTTTCAGCTAAAAAACATCTTGATTTTTCACATATGCTGTGATATAATATATTGCAATGCAAGTTGCCATTGCGTTCAAATAAGCGAACGGCAGGCCCTGTGCGATTGGGGCCTGTGAACCATGTCAGGCGGGGAACCGAGCAGCATTAAGCAGCGTTCCCGATGCGATACAGTAAGTCTGCCGTTCTCTTATTTGAATGAGCGCGGCTTGCTTTTTTTCTAATCCGAAGGGCAGGTGAACAGGTTGTATCAGGTTTTGTACCGCAAATGGAGGCCGAAAACCTTTGAGGACGTGGCAGGTCAGGAACACATAACCACCACGCTTAAAAACGAAATAATCGAAAACAGGCTTAACCACGCCTATCTGTTCACGGGCTCGCGCGGCACGGGCAAAACCACCTGCGCAAAAATCCTTGCCAAAGCCGCCAACTGCCTCAGCCCCAAAAACGGCAGCCCGTGCGGAGAATGCGAGATCTGCAGAGGAATAGAAAACGGCAGCGTGCTTGATGTTGTTGAGATGGACGCCGCCTCTAACCGCAATATCGACGACATCCGCGACATTATCGACGAGGTGCAGTTCAAGCCTAACCGCGCGCGCTACCGCGTTTATATTGTCGACGAGGTCCATATGCTCACGGTTCAGGCGTTCAACGCGCTTCTTAAAACACTTGAGGAGCCGCCCGAGCATGTCATCTTTATTTTGGCTACAACCGAAGTCCACAAGCTGCCCCAGACGATACTCTCGCGCTGTCAGAGGTTCGATTTTCACCGTATCCCGCCTCAGGATATAGCCGACAGGATCCTGTTTGTCGCCAATCAGGAAAACGTAACGCTGAGCGACGGCGCAGCGATGCTCATAGCGAGTGTTGCCGACGGAGCGTTAAGAGACGCGCTATCGCTGCTCGACCGCTGCATTGCGATAAGCGATAATATCGACGAGAAGGTCGTCCGTCAGGCGGCAGGTCTTGCCGATAAAAAGTATCTTTACGAGCTTTCCGCCTGCATTATAAATAAAAACACCGCCAGGGCGATGGAATACATCGACCGCCTTTACGGCGAATCGAAGGATATGGCGCGGCTGTGCGACGAGCTTGTAGCTCATTTCAGAGCGCTTATGCTGATAAAGTCGGTGCGCAATCCGAGGAATATACTTGTAATGTCCGACTCCGAATTTGAGCAGGCGCAGACGCTTTGCGACTATCTCTCGCTCGCGGACATAGTTTACTATATGGACGTGCTCTCGCGCGCATATCAGCGCATGGGTCGCGGCACAGGCGACAGAACCGAGCTTGAAATGGCTCTGGTAAAGCTGTCAGCTCCCGAGCTTGACAGCACAAACGAGGCGTTTGCCGCAAGACTTACGTCGCTTGAGCGAGCCGTTAAACGCGGGATAACGGTCAGCGCGGAGCAGCCCTCTGTTCCCGTGGAAGCAAAGACAGAGGAAGCTGTTAAGGATGAACCAGTTGAGGAAGAGCCGAAGCCCGAGCCCGTAAAGCAGGAGCAGCCTAAGCCTGCTCCCAAAAAATCCGAGCAGCCGAAGCAGCCCTCGCCCTCTCCCCAATCCGCTCCTGCGCAGAATATTGAGGAGCTTTACCGAAACGCAAAGCCGTTTACAGGCTGGCCTGAGGTAATTGAAGGCATGAAGTCGATCTCAAAGTCGATTTCGGCAGCGTTTGTAGGCTCGGCGGCTTACGAGAGCGGCGGATATCTGCTTATTGACGCAAACAACACAATGGCGTTTGACCTGCTTCGTCACAGCAGCCGCAGGCAGGAGATACGCGACGTGATCCGCGACGTAACCGGCAAGATCTACAAGCTGGGACCGTATCGCCCTCCCGAAAAGCAAAAAGAAGTTCAGGATCCGATGCAGCAATTCAAAAACGCCCTCAGCGGCAGCGGCATCTCGGTCGAGGAAAATTGAAATCAACAATGCTTTAGAAGTTATTTTATATATAAACACGAAAGGAAGATATAATATGAAAGCAAGATTACCAAAGGGCTACGGCGGAGGCGGCGCTAACAACATCCAGCAGCTTGCCCGTCAGGCTCAGAAGATCCAGGACGACATGGAAGCGGCTTCCGCAGAGCTTGAAGCC
>CAZVSQ010000073.1:0-8542 GCA_964629925.1 uncultured Ruminococcus sp. | reverse complement strand
AACTGAATACTCTGGGCTATTCTGTCAGACAGCTTGAGTTTCCCGATTACAACAGTCCTTCATCGGCGCTTGTTAAGATGTACCTGGGCGGCGAGTTCGGAAGCAATCCCGAGGACGTAAACGCCTACGCGGCTTCCGCGTTTTACGCCGTAGACCGCGCCGCAGGTTTCCTCGGCGACTGGAAGCGCGACTGTGAGGAAGGAAAGGTTCTTCTGTGCGACCGCTACTGCACCTCTAATATTATTTATCAGATGTCAAAGGTGAGCGAGAGCGAGCGCGACTCCTTTATTGAGTGGCAGGCTGATTTTGAGTACGACAAGCTCGGGCTGCCGCGCCCCGATATGGTGATTTATCTTGACGTTGAGCCGTCTGTTTCGCAAAAGCTCATGGAAAAGCGCTACGGCGGCGACAACAGCAAAAAGGATCTGCACGAGAGCAATCTGCGCTTCCTGCTTTCCTGCCGCGAGAGTGCGCTGTATGCCGCCGAAAAATGCGGCTGGAACCTGATAAACTGCTGCGAAAACGGCGAGATCAGGTCTATTGAGGCGATATCGCGTGATATTGAATCGCTTGTTGAAAGGGTTTTATGATAGATTTTAAACCGATAGGATTAGATAATATCGCCGAATACTCAAAGTATTACGACGATAAAGAGGCTCTCGGCTGCGAAAGCAACTTTGTGAGCGGCTACATCTGGAGCGCGGAGTACAAACTGCGAGCCTCAATAATTGACGATACGATAATCAAGGCGTATTTCCGCACCGGGCAGGTCGTCTGGGGCTACTGTATGCCGCACGGCAAAAATGTTGCCGGAGCGATCGACGCGATTTTTGCCGACGCTGCCGAGCGCGGTCAAAATGTGGTTATCGCTTATATGACAAAGGCGGAGCGTGAGCAGCTTGAGGAGCTTTATCCCGGCAGATTCAAACATGTCCGTGAGCCCGAGAACCAGGAATACATCTACAATTCAAGCGACCTTATCCTGCTTGAAGGCAAAAAATATCACGCCAAGCGCAACCATATTTCAAAGTTTTACAGAGAATACGGCGACATCGTAAAATTTGAAGCCATTGACGAAAGCAATATCGGCGACGCGCTCAAGGTCTTTGTCGACTGGTGCGGTGAAAACGAAATCGATTACCGCAAACACGGAGAATATCAAGTTTTCAAGCGCGCTTGCGACAACTTTAAGCGGCTTGGAATGAAGGGCGCGGTGCTGTATGTCGGCGACAAGCCCATAGCTATGACAGCCGGAAGCGCTGTTTCCTCCGCCTGCTTCGACGTTATGTTTGAAAAGGGGCTTCGGGAATACGACGGCGTTTACGCTGTGATAAACAATGAATTTGCCAAGACGCTTTCCGATTACAAATACATCAACAGGGAAGAGGATCTGGGTATCGAAGGTCTGCGCAAGGCTAAGCTTTCGTATCACCCTGCGATCATCCACGACCGTTTTTCGGCTATACCAAATGATTGACTACAGATTAATGCTTCCAAGCGATGTTGAAACGCTTAAAAGCCTTTGGCTTAAATGCTTTAACGATAAAGAGGAAGCGGCAGAGTTATTCTTTAAAAGAAATATAAATTATACCCACGGCTATGTCGCGGCTGACGGCGATATAATAGTATCGGCTGTTTACCTTATTGATTGTAAGCTGTGCGGAAAGTCCGCGCACTATCTGTGCGGAGCGGCCACGCTGCCAGAGTACCGCAATCGCGGCATTATGACAGAGCTTATAAGCTTAGCGCTTGCCGACGCCGAAAAGCGCGGCGACTGCTATTCGGTGTTGTTGCCTGCCGATGAGGGGCTGTATGGGTTTTACGCAAAGCTTGGTTATTTTGAGGGCTGTACGTCATGCCGAAGCTTTTTTGAATGTGAGCCTGCGGCTGAATCTGTCGATAACGCTGAGCCTGATTACTTCGAACTCCAAAAATGCAGTGCCGATAAATTTCTGATATGGAATAATAATTTCATTGAATTCGCGCGGGATTATTACGCATGCTATGGAGTCAAAAATGTTACCGGCAAAAACGCTTTTGTGCTTTTTGAGCAGAAGGGCGACACTGCCGAGGTTTTCTACGCAATATATAATTCTTTCTCGGAATTAAAGGCCTTGCTCTCCTCAAAGGGCATTAAACACTTTTGGCTTGCGGGCAGCGCTTTAAATCCGCTGTTTAAAAACGCTGAGCCGACCGTATGCGGAATGATAAAGCCTTTGGGCGGCAGCAACGCGCTCCATGATGTTTTTATCGGCATTACACTTGATTAAAATTTTTACCGATATTTGAAAGGTGTGAATAGATATGTATTATTTGTTTTTAGCAAACGGCTTTGAGATCACAGAGGCTATGGCGCCGCTCGATGTTATGCGCCGCGCAGGTCTTGAGGTAAAGACCGTTGGCGTTACGGGCGAGATGATCCAGAGCTCAAACGGAGTTTCAATAAAGCCTGACATGGATATCAGCGAAATAACATATGATGATCTTGACGGAGCTATTCTTCCAGGCGGAATGCCCGGAACGCTTAACCTTAAGTCGAGTTCCGCCGTTACAGACTGCGTAAAATACTGCTATGATAACAGCAAGCTTGTCGCTTCTATCTGCGCCGCTCCGTCGATTTTCGGCGAGATGGGCGTGCTGCGCGACAGACGCGCCACATGCTTCCCGGGCTTTGAAAACGCTCTTAAGGGCGCTGTCCATACAGGAGCGCATGTTGAGACCGACGGCAATGTAATCACCTCAAAGGGAGCGGGCTGCGCGCTGGAATTCGGTCACGCGATTGTGAGCTTTGCCGTTTCAAAGGACGCCGCCGACAAGGTTTTAAGTGATATGCAATGCTATTGATAAACGTTAAGGACGAAAAACGAAGGCTCAGAAAGCATTACAGAAAGCTCAGGGAGAATTGCCCTGCCGAGCTGAAGGCAAGGCTTGACAAGGCTCTTACGGCTCAGGTGCTCAGTCTTGATGAATTTAAAAGCTGCGAGACGGTGTTTGTATTTATATCTTCACCTATTGAATGCGACACATCCGAAATAATCAGCGAAGCGTTCAGACAGGGAAAGAAGGTAGCGGTGCCTAGATGCATCGATAAATTCGGTAAAATGGATTTTTACTATATTGAATCC
The DNA here is from genome assembly GCA_964629925.1 of uncultured Ruminococcus sp. Classification (GTDB taxonomy): domain Bacteria; phylum Bacillota; class Clostridia; order Oscillospirales; family Acutalibacteraceae; genus Ruminococcoides. Next base: position 5,417 of record CAZVSQ010000073.1, on the reverse strand, counting down.
ACCGCCGATTTGTCGCCCGGAAGCTTTTCGCTGATGGAGCCTGATCCCGTAAAGTGCAAAAAGGTGACCGATTTTACAAAAGGTCTGTGTATCGTTCCGGGTCTCTGCTTTGACTACGAGGGCTACCGCGTAGGCTTCGGAAAAGGATATTACGACCGCTTTCTAAATGTTTTTCGCGGCACGACCGTCGGTATCTGCTATTCGCGTTACACCGAAAAGCAGCTTCCTCGCGGTGCGCATGACAGACATACGGATATTCTTGTTACGGAAAAGTTTACTAACCGAATGGTAAAGAGGTATATGAATGGAAAACTACAGTAACGACCGCCAAAAATTTGATGAGCAAAGGCGAAAAAAAGCCGAGAATTTTCATCTCAGCATTTCAAACGACGCTTTTGGGCAGGAATCCGAAAACGCTCAGCCCGAAGAAATCAACTCCTACAGCGGACAGGACGTAAAGGAGCAGATCGCCCGTGAATCTCAAAAATCCCTGAAAAAGCGCAAACGTGAGCAAAAACGCGAGCTTAAAAGGCGCAACAAGCACAACAGGCGCATTTTCCGTGTAATGTGGCTTGTTTCAATTATCCTGATAGGAACTATGGCTGCCACATATATCGTTACGGGAATGAACGACCTGCTGGCTATCAACCGTACCGATGATTCCGTTGTATCGGTAACTATTCCGGCTAATCCTACGCTTGATTCAGTTACCGAGATTCTTGTAAAAAACGGCATTATCAACGAAAGCAGCTATTTTAAAATGTTCGCCAATATGACAAAGTCAAGCAATGAGTTTGCTCAGGGTACTTACGAGCTGCGGAAAAATATGGACTACCAAGCGATACTTACCAATCTTGCCGGAAAGTCGAGCCGAACCGATACCGTTGAGGTTACCATTATTGAGGGTATGAGCGTTATTGAGATCGCGGACAAGCTTGTAGAGGAAGGCGCTCTTTCGGACAAGCAGCAGTTCCTTGATATGTGCGCTTCCGATAAATTTGACAATGACTTTGATTTTATAAAAGCTATTTCAAATCCCGGCGACCGCTATTACAAGCTTGAAGGATATCTGTACCCCGATAAATACGAGTTCTATCACAACGACGACCCGGTAAGCATCATTTATAAGTTCCTAAATAACTATGAGAGCAAGTTGTATGAAAAGCAGGCGTTTGACGGTTATGAAAAGCTCTATTCAGTCCACAAGATGATTGAAAAAACCGGAACGTCTTATAATCTCGACCAGGTTCTTACTATCGCTTCAATTATTCAGGCTGAGGCGGCAAACAAAGAGGATATGTATATTATTTCCTCTATCCTGCACAACCGTTTGTCAGCCGACGCCGATATGGGCGTGTCGAATCTGAGCCTTGACTCAACAAAGTATTATCCTTATCGTACCGAGAAGGATTTACCGGCTACGGCAGGCAAAAACTACAAGAGCAAATACGACACATATTCACTGAGAGGCCTTCCGCCGGGACCTATTTGCAACCCCGGTAACGAGGCTATCAAGGCCGCTCTGCTGCCAAGTGATACCAGCTACTACTATTTCTGTCACGACAAGAACGGACAGGCTTACTACGCTTCAACTATTTACGAGCATGAGGCAAATCTGGATTTGATAAAGTGATGCAGATGAATTATAAAAAACCGGAAATATTAGCGCCTGCAGGTGATTTTGAATGCCTCAGATCCGCCCTCAGCTTTGGGGCAGACGCGGTGTTCCTTGCAGGAAAGGCGTTTGGCATGCGTTCGGCTCCGCGCAATTTTGATGAGGCGGAGCTGAAAGCCGCGTGCGAGCTTGCCCATTCAATGAACAGGCACATACACTTGACATGCAACACCCTTCCGCGCAATAATGAGCTTGAAGCCCTGCCGGATTTTCTTGCCATGGCTCAGGACTGCGGCGTTGACGCGCTTATAATCGCCGATATGGGCGTTTTTGAAGCGGCAAAGCGCTACGCGCCAAAGGTCGCGCGGCATGTTTCAACTCAGGCGGGCGTAACAAACTATGCCAGTGCCAATGTGCTCTATAATATGGGAGCTTCAAGAGTGGTGCTCGCGCGTGAGATTCCGCTTGATGAAATCGCCGAAATGCGCGCCAAGATCCCCAAGGAGCTTGAAATCGAGTGCTTTGTGCACGGCGCTATGTGCGTTTCATTTTCGGGCAGATGCCTTATCTCAAGCTATATGACAGGGCGCGACGCTAACCACGGCGACTGCGCCCAGCCCTGCCGCTGGAAATACCATCTGTTTGAGGAAACCCGCGACGGGCAGTTTTTCCCTGTTGAAGAAAACGACCAAGGCACGTTCCTTTATAATTCGCGCGACTTGTGCATGATAGAGCACATTCCCGAGCTGGTAAAGGCAGGAGTATCAAGCTTTAAAATCGAGGGAAGGGCAAAGTCTGCATATTATACGGCAGTAACAACCAACGCCTACCGCAAGGCTGTCGATTCTTATTTTGAGCAGGGAGATCCCTATGCGCTTGAACCGTGGATAAAAGAGGAGCTTGAAAAAATCAGCCACCGCGAGTATAGCACGGGCTTTTATTTCGGCGGCGAGCCGGGACAGGCTACATCCAACGGAGGCTACATTCGCCATTATGACAATGTTGCGGTGTGTGAAAAGAGCGTTGACGGGCACACTTCGGTGATTTCTCAGCGCAATAAGTTTTGGGCAGGCGATACGCTTGACGTTTTGCCGCCCGACGGATATCCGTTTTTGGTAAAATGTGAAAGCCTTATCAACGCGGAAGGCGAGAGCGTTGACAGCGCGCCTCACCCCATGGAGATACTTACCATGACAAGCGACAAGCCTGTTCCCGCAGGCTCGGTTATTCGTAAAAAAAGGATTAGTTAATTTATATCTTATTTATTTATCATATCGCGCCGATGTTAAGGCGCACTGAAAAAGGAGTAATTAAAAATGCAGTGGACAGGACTCAATGAGTTACGCGAAAAGTTTCTTTCGTTTTTTGAAAGCAAGGGCTGCCTCAGGCTTCCCAGCTTTTCGCTGATTCCTAAGGACGACAACAGCCTTTTGCTTATCAACAGCGGAATGGCGCCTATGAAAAAGTATTTTACGGGCGAGGTAACTCCGCCGCGCAAGCGCGTTACCACCTGCCAGAAGTGTATCCGCACGCCCGACATTGAGCGAGTCGGAATCACAGCGCGTCACGGCACATTCTTTGAAATGCTGGGCAACTTCTCGTTCGGAGATTATTTCAAGAGGGAAGCCACCGCATGGGCGTGGGAGTTCTTTACAAAGGTGCTGGAGCTGCCCGAGGACAAGCTCTATGTTTCCATTTATCAGGATGACGACGAGGCTTTTGAAATCTGGACAAAAGAGGTAGGCGTTGACCCATCTCATATGGTTCGCCTCGGCAAGGAGGATAACTTCTGGGAGCATGGCTCCGGTCCCTGCGGTCCATGCTCCGAAATCTACTTTGACCGCGGCCCCGAAAAGGGCTGCGGAAAGCCCGACTGTCATGTGGGCTGCGAATGCGACCGCTTTGTTGAGGTCTGGAACCTTGTATTCACTCAGTTTGAGAGCGACGGCAACGGCAACTACACTCCGCTTGACCATCCCAATATCGATACCGGTATGGGCTTGGAGCGCCTTGCGTGCGTTATGCAGGAGGTAGATAACCTGTTCCTTGTTGACACCGTGCAGAATATAATGAAGCACATCAGCGAGATCACGGGCGTAAAATACGGCGAAAACGAAAAGAGCGACATTTCGCTTCGCGTTATCACCGACCATATCCGCTCAACTACATTTATGATAGGCGACGGTGTAATGCCGTCCAACGAGGGCAAGGGCTATGTGCTCCGCCGTCTGTTAAGACGCGCCGCGCGTCACGGCAGACTTTTAGGCTATAAGGAGCCGTTCCTTTATAAAGTCTGCGATACGGTCATCAAAGAGAACCTCACCGCTTATCCCGAGCTTAAGGAAAAGCAGGAGTTTATTACAAAGGTTATCCGCGTTGAGGAGGAAAGCTTTGCCAAAACGATCGACCAGGGCTTTAAAATGCTTCAAAATCTGATCGAGCGCGATGATGTTCAGACGATCAGCGGCGAGGACGCGTTCAAGCTCAATGATACCTTCGGCTTCCCGATCGACCTCACCCGCGAGATACTCGAGGAAAGGGGAATGAGCATTGACTTCGACCGCTTCCGTGAGCTTCTTAAAGAGCAGAAAATGCGTTCGCGCGCAGCAAGAAAGAACGCGGGCGCGGACGCCTGGGTAAGCGACAGCACGGATATGTCGGACATTGAAGCGACAGAATTTGTCGGTTATTCCGACCTTGAAACAGAGGCTAAGGTAGTTGCTATCGTTAAGGACGGCGAGAGGATTGAGTCCGCCGGCGAGGGCGAAAACGTTATCCTTGTCCTTGACAAAACTCCTTTCTACGCCGAAAGCGGCGGTCAGGTAGGGGACACGGGCGTTATTTCCGAAAACGAGTTCACCGCCGACGTTGATAATACCACCAAAGACGTTTCGGGCAAGATATATTTCCACTCCTGCACAATCAACGACGGCAGCGTTTCAATCGGAGCAACCGTTAACGCTCAGGTTGACAAGGCGCGAAGAGAGGATATTATGCGCAACCATACTGCGGCTCACCTGCTCCAGGCAGCGCTCAGAGAGGTTCTTGGCAATCACGTACAGCAGGCAGGGCAGCTTGTTGCCGACGACTACTTCCGCTTTGACTTTACTCACTTTGAGGCTATGACCGCAAAGGAGCTTATGGATGTTGAAGCTCTAGTAAATAAGAAAATATTTGAGGCTATTCCCGTTGTTACCAGAGAAATGCCTATTGAAGAAGCAAAAAAGCTGGGCGCTATGGCTCTGTTCGGCGAGAAATACGGCGACACGGTACGCGTAGTAAGCGCCGGCGATTTCTCGATTGAGTTTTGCGGCGGTACTCATGCCGAGAACACCTCAAACCTCGGACTGTTTAAAATCCGTCAGGAGGGTTCTGTCGCCGCCGGCGTAAGAAGAATCGAGGCTGTTACGGGCAATGCTGTTCTGACTTATATCAACCGCATTCAGGCGCTTATCGCCGGAGCCGCTTCCGTATTAAAGATCTCAAATCCTAAGGCATTGGTTGAGGGTGTTAAAAAGGCAGAGGCTCTTATTAAGGCGCAGCAAAAGGAAATTGAAATGCTCAACACCAAAATCGCAGCTTCACAGATGGACAGCCTGATGGCTAATGCCGAGACCGTTGACGGTTTGCTGCTTATTACAGGTTCGCTTAAAGGCGTCAGCGCGGATGTTCTTCGCGGAATGTGCGAGGAAGCAAAAGCAAAAAATTCCAAGGCTGTTGTTGTTGCCGCTACAGTTAACGACGGTAAAATCAACTTTGCGGCGGCTTGCGGCGACGATGCTGTTAAGCAGGGCGCTCACGC
>CAZVSQ010000072.1:6525-8696 GCA_964629925.1 uncultured Ruminococcus sp. | reverse complement strand
CCGCCTAGCTTAGAACGCTCGTCTGCACTTCGTTTATGATACCCAATGTATTTTTTCACTGGCTTATTATGCTTTTGCATATGATCTCGCATATGACTGGCGAGGGCATAGTTCTGCGGCACCTTTGCGACTGGGCTGTATTTGCCGAAAGGCTCGACAGCGACCGCTTTGTAAATGTTTTTGAAAAAAAGCTCAAAAGCTACGGCATTTGGAAATTTGCGCAGATAATGACGCTTGTTTCCGAGCGGTACCTCGGTATCGGAAAAAAAAGCTGGGCGCAAGATCCCGATGTCGGCGGCGATCAGCTTGACGCGCTGATAACAGATATTCTGGACGGCGGCAACTTCGGAAAAAAGGATATGAACCGTTACCGCGAGATAAAATATATCTCAAACCGCGGCGACAGGACCGTTGATGATAAAAACGTTGTTGCTCAGGCGTTTAAAACGCTCAATCAAAAGACCTGTGACGATTACGGCTGGATCGAAAAGCGCAGGGTGTTTTTGCCCATAGGCTGGGTTGCCGAGGCCGCAAAGTATCTCGGAATGCTTGCAACCGGAAAGCGAAAGAATAAAGGAACCTCAAAAATGCTTAAGGAAGCTGCCCGCCGCAAATCGATCTACAGTAAAATGAAACTGTTTGAAAGCGAGTAGATGTATCGGAAAATCATCCGTTAAGACCGGCAAACTTATATTTCGGTTTTGCCTCGTACTTAACGCAGCGGAAAACGCGGAAATATGTTGACGAAAGGTACCAGTAGCTGCACTGAGGCGCTATATCGTCGTAGCTTGCCGAGGTAATATCGTAGCCGTAATTCGCGGAATCGGGGAAGATAGAGGCTATAAGTCCCTCGCCGCAGTATATAAAGGTATGAGTGCGCCAGTCCGGAGCGTCGCATTCGATTATGATGTCGCCGGGCTGCAGACCTTTGGGCGGTTCTGTTCGGTAGGTGCTGCTGCTCATATATTTTCCGTCAAACAAAACCTGCCATTTGTCCGGGTGAGCCGCAAGATAATCAGCCTGAGTGCCCACATGACCGAGCGGATAATTGTCGTCCGCGCCCGACCAGCGCACAGCCGCGCATACAAAGCGGTCGCAGGAACGGGTGATAGTGTCGCCGCCCGAAACAAGCCGGAACGCGTCAAGATATATTTTTTTGCCCGAGGCATAATAGCCGTCGCCTTTGTGCTCGTACGCCATTGTTACCGCCGCCTGGGCGATGGTGGCGTTTCCGTCCGGAATATTGTTAAGAGTGGTATAAAACTGCGCAAAGTGGCGCTGCAGCATGGTAACGTCATTTACATTCACAACGCCGTTGTTGTCGGCGTCGGCGGTAAATAACTCCCAAAATGTATTGCATTCCGCAAGCTCCGAAAGGATACGCTGGATATGCGTTGCGTCGTTGATGCTGATCCGTCCGTTCATGTCGGCGTCGCCCTTTAAATAAGCCTTGTCGACTGCCGAAGCCGAGGCCAACGAAAGCGCCGCGATTACAAGCGCGCAAATTACGCTCAAAACCTTTTTCAAAAATACCACTCCTAATTTATCAAGTGATATCATTATAATAAATAAGAAGCAATGTGTCAAATCAAATAAATAAACCGAATGGGCCGCCTATTGGCGACCCTTTCGGTTTAGAAGTTTTGAAATTAACGTGAAAAACGTGGATGGTGTAATTGATTTATCAACAAAAGCGCTGCTTATCCAACCTGTGCGTCAGCGGTATCGCCGAAGAAGTTGAATCTGAAAAGCTTGCTTTCGTCGTTCTTGTTATCGCAGAAGATGCTTGCCTCGGCAATTTTGCCGCCTTCGATAAGCTTTGTCAGACCAAGGAGCTGGCTGAGCTTTGATTTAAGGTTGAGTCTGTCGCCTTCGTTCGTAACAAGAAATACGTTGCCCTCGCAGGTATCAAGCACGGCGAGGAACTCAGCTACATCAATGTTGTGTAAACTCATAATTGGTGTCATAAAAAGTTTCCTCCTTTAATTCATTTGATCAGCCCGTATGAATTTTCGGAGCCGACCGATAAATATCGTGCGCCATTTACCATTTGGCAAATCATGATTTATTATCGACCTTTGATTATTCAGTTTTACTCGAGTAAGCTTTTGAATAAGCCGAATGTCAAGCGGACTATTTACTTGACACTTGTTATTATACTCAACTTTTTG
>CAZVSQ010000072.1:1071-6515 GCA_964629925.1 uncultured Ruminococcus sp. | reverse complement strand
AGGTATCAAGCACGGCGAGGAACTCAGTCACGTCAATGTCATGTAAGGTCATGATAGGTCTCATAATTAATTTCCTCCTTTAATTCTTTGGATCAGCTCAAAAATTCAAGGAGCCGACCGATAAAAATTCGTGCGCCATTTACCATTTGGCAAATCATGATTTATTATCGACCTTTACTATTCAGTTGTTACTCGAGTAGCTTAATGAATAAGCCGATTGTCAAGCGGACTATTTACTTGACACTTGTTATTATACTCAACTTTTTGAAAAAGTCAACAATTTTGTGCTGCTCTCTTTGTGCACTCTGCGAGAAGATATGTCAACTATAGACAATTGTTAAATATAAAAATTATGCAAAACGCACATAGAAATGCGATAAACAAAAAACACCTGTTAAAGTCTTAACGATGCATTTGGGCGTTTTCAACAACTTCAAAAGTATTTTGAAAAAAACAAAGTGATGATTTCCCAAAGTTACGCTTTTTTTAAGCGTAAACATATCATCATTTTTGCTAAGCCTCAATATATAGTAAGCGCCGCCGCTTATATTGAAAGCAAACACAATATATTGTGTTTTAAGCTACGCAATGCTTTATTGAAATATTATTTAAAAAAATTAAAGAATTGAGAAAATAAGCCGTGAAAAGCCATTTTTTGAGCTTATCACGGCATTTTCTTAAAAATATCACATCAAATCCGTAAGCAGATCGCCCGCCAGTCCCGTCATTGAAACGGGATTAATATTATTGGAAAGCACAACCAGCGTCAGCTTTTTGTCGGTGTTTATGTAATCAAACGATGAATATATACCGATAGCACCGTAGTGGCCTTCTCCGCCCTCAAGCTGCAGATAAAGACCGTAGCCGTAGTGGACGTCGGGCGAATAATCTGTAGTCATCGTTTTATAGCTGTCAGCGGAAACCGCTTTGCCGCTGCTCAGCGCGTTTATCCATGCCGTCAGGTCGGCGGCGTTTGAAATAATGTCTCCCGAGCCGTTTGTAAGTCCGGGTTGGGTGTCGACCTGCTTGTACTCGTTGCCCATAGCCCAATCCGGCGCTGAGGACATCTCACCTATGAAGCCCGTGTGAGTCATGCCCAGAGGCTTAAAGAAGCTCTCGCGCAGGAAGTCGGCGTATTTTTTGCCCGAAACCTGCCCGACTATATCCGAAAGCAGGAAGTAGTTGATGTTGGCGTATTCAAAGGCCGTGTCGGGTTCGGACTGCAGCTTTTGCCTGAACACCCAATCCTTTATTATTTTGACGTTTTCCTCCTCGGTGTGGCCGTCGGTTACGTCTATCCCGCTCTCCTCGTTAAGGTCGGGGATACCGGAGCGCATCGAAAGCAGGTTGTGCAGGGTTATCTTTTTGCCCTCGGAGTAATCGGGGTAGTACTTGTCCAGAGTGTCGTTTACGCTCAGTTTGCCCTGTTCCTGAAGCAGCATAACGGCGGCGGCGCAGAACTGCTTTGATACCGAGCCGACGGGCAGCGGAGTATCAAGGGCGATCGCGCTTCCGTTTTCGGCGGTTCCTTTGGCAAATGAAGCCACGGGCTTTTCGCCTTGGACGGCGTAGACAACGCCTTCAAACTCATTTGATTCGATCGTATCCTTCATTCCGTCGGGAACCTCGGGGTTCGCCGTGGCGGCGGTCGCGGGCGGTGCTTCGGTCACAGCCTCGGTCGCGGCAGTCGTTTCCGCCTTTGAAGCGGAGCTTTCGTCTTTATTGGACGAGCAGCCGGCGGCAGCGCAGACGATAAGCGCCGACATAATAATTGACAGTATTTTTTTCACGTTAAAAACCTCCTTTTTCTATATTATATATTAGATCGGCGCGGTTTTCAAGCAAGGAAAGGTTGATATTTTAATGCATTCCGAGAAATATCAATCGGATGTTGCACGGCAGTGCATAAAAACATTTTGTATAATTCTAATATAAAAATATTGTAATACGCGAAAAAATATGATAAACTATAATCGACGCCGCATATTATTATTTGCGGAGCTGTATATCAATCAGTAAATATTTTAAGGAGGAATATCCAATGAGAGCAGCAAAGAAAATCGTTTCTTCCGTGCTTGCGGTATGTATGCTCGCTTCAACAGGCGCTGTATCTGCTTTTGCGGCTCAGACCGATGAGTCGACCGGCGCTACGCCTAACCCCTATGTCGTAGCCTGCGAAGCGCTTGACGCTGAGTACACTTACACCGGCAATGACCTCGGAGCGGTTTATTCGCCCGAAAAAACCGTATTCAAGGTTTGGTCGCCTACAGCAACGGAGGTAACTCTTAACCGCTACGCCACCGGCTCCGACAGCGAGGAAGGCGCCGCCGATCTCGGCTCTGTCCCAATGGAAAAGCTGATGGACGGCGACAAGTGGACAGGCGTTTGGACTGCCACGGCAGAGGGTGACATCGTAGACACCTACTATACCTAGACCATCACGTCGGCTCATCCCAAGTCGGGTGAGCTGCAGACCGCCGAGACACAGGACGTTTATTCCGTAGCCACAGGCGTTAACGGCAGACGTTCAATGGTTTGCGACCTCAGCAAGACAAACCCGGAGGGCTGGGACAACGACACTCACGTTGTACCCGAAAAGCAGACCGATTCAACCGTATGGGAGCTTCATGTAAAGGACTTCTCATGGGACACCGATTCGGGCGTTTCAATGGCTAACCGCGGAAAGTACCTCGCTTTTACCGAAACAGGCACTACCCTTAAAAATGAGGGACAGATCGCGACCTGTATCGATTACCTCAAGGAGCTCGGCGTTACCACCGTACAGCTCAACCCGTTCTATGATTTCCAGTCGATCAACGAGGCGGGCGACGGCTCTCAGTTCAACTGGGGCTATGATCCGCAGAACTACAACGTTCCCGAGGGCTCATATTCTTCAAACCCCTACGACGGAAATGTGAGGATCAACGAGTGCAAGCAGATGATCCAGGCGCTTCACAACGCGGGCATTTCGGTAGTTATGGACGTTGTTTACAACCACACCTACTCAAATTCAAAAGACGATTCCTGCTTCCAGGCTACCGTTCCCGATTACTACTACCGCATGACCAAGACCGGAGCGTTCTCAAACGGCTCGGGCTGCGGAAACGAGGTTTCCTCGGAGCGCGCGATGACCAGAAAGTTCATCCTCGACTCAGTCCTTTACTGGGTAAACGAGTATCATGTCGACGGCTTCCGCTTTGACCTGATGTGTCTTATGGACACCGAAACAATGAACCTCATCCGCGAGGCTATGGACTCTGTCGATTCAAGGCTTACGACCTGGGGCGAGGGCTGGACAGGCGGAACTTCAACTTATCCGGCAACCACCTGCACAGGCGAGAAGTATTATCAGGGCGTTCAGAAGAACGCAAAGCAGCTCAACACAAGAGTTGCATTCTTCAACGACGTTATCCGCAACGGTATCAAGGGCACTGTTTTTGATATCACCGAAAAGGGCTTTATCGCGGGCAACGCCACATATGCCAAGAACATCAAATCGGGTGTGCGCGCAAACACAACCGAAGCTCAGGGCTGGACAGCTCTGGCTCCCGAGCAGTGCGTGACCTACGCCGACTGTCATGATAACGCCACTATCTACGACCAGATCGCGGCTTCCTATACCAAGGACGAGTACGGCGTAAGAAACGACTCCGCGGTCAAGGTGAACAAAATTGCCGCAGGTATCCTCTATACCTCTCAGGGCGTTACCTTCACCCTTGCCGGAGAGGAAATGGGACGCACCAAGTTCGGCGACACCAACAGCTATAAGTCATCTCCCGAAATCAATAAGATCCGCTGGCAGAACCTCGTTGACTACGCTGATCTGGTTTCCTATTATAAGGGAATGATGAAGATCAAAAAGGCGTTCTCGCCGCTGAGAGCAGCCGACAACAGCTATGCCGACAAGATCGTATTCAACGGCAAAGCAACCGAGGATGCGGGATATGTTGCTTATACCATCACCAACGATCAGCAGGGCGAGTGGAACAAGATGGCTGTTATTCACAACCCCACTACCCGTACCCAGAACGTCACGCTCGCCGATAAAACCGTAGACGCCGACTTTGAGTGGGTTATCATAACCAAGGGCGACATCGCTGGCGTTACCTCGCTCGGCACCGTAAAGGGCAAAAAGCTCAGCGTTCCCGCTCAGTCAACTCTCATAGCCGTTGACAAGGCAGGCTATGATGACGCAGGCATTACCGAAAATACCGGCAGAGTAATTGTAGATTACGTTTACCGCGACGGCAAAAAGATCGCCGATTCCGCGACACTGTACGGCGAGATCGGCACAGGCTATGTTACCGGTCCCTCCGCTTCCGTACCCAACACCTATGTTCTTTCAAGCGTTGAAGGCAACACATCGGGCACTTATTCCGAAGAGGTACAGAACGTTAAATATGTTTACACCGATTATGTTCCCGAAAACCTCAGCAAGTACGGCGACGTAAACAAGGACGGCAGCATTACTCTTGATGACGTAACCGCGTTCCAGAGGATCCTTGCCCTGTTCGATAAGGTCTCGGACGAGGACTACGCTAACCTTGACTTTGACTGCGACGGCAGAGTATCGATCAATGACGCTACAATGCTTCAGAAGTATCGTGCGGAGTTCAGAGTATCTGAGGGCACAGTTGTTGTCAACTATTTCTATAATGATGCCGACGGCAACCAGAAGAAGCTCACCGACACCGTTACCATCAACGGCAGAGTTGGCGACAGCTTTACAACCTCTAAGTACTATGTAATGGGCTATAAGCTTGACGAGTCAAGACTTCCCAAGGTTACCGAGGGCTTGATCCCCTACGGCAGCACCCTTTATGTAAATTACTATTACATTCTCGGCAGCCCCGACGCAAAACTCCACTTTAAGCACAGCGGCAGCCTTACCTGGACGCCAACCCTCTGGATCTGGGGCAGCGACCTCGACGGCAAAGACGCGGGCAACTTCTCGGGCGGCACATGGCCCGGCAGAAACGCGGCTCTTAACGAAGAAACCGGCTGGTACGATTACGACTTCACCTTCTCGGGCGCAGGCACATATAACGTAATCGTTTCAAACGGCGGCAAAACTCAGACCGTTGACTGCAAGGGCTTCGGCCACAACGAGATGTGGGCAGTGATCGACGACAGCAAAATCGAAACCGGCAACTACCTTACATTCTATGATGACAATCCCGAGGTAAACCCCTCCGCGAACGTCATTCCCTTCCACAACTGATTATTGAATCAAAACTAATGAAAGAGCACGTTTCGGCGTGCTCTTTCTGTTGTTGCATCCAATACGCGAATCAGATGTTTGTAAAAAAGGTAGCCGTTATTCCCGCGTTATGATGCGCCGGTCGTTGCCACGACAGGGCAACACGCGAATCCAACGTATGCATTTAACAAAACTTCCTGACACGCGAGATCGGACACGCCGTTGCAGAAACGTAACTGTTATA
>CAZVSQ010000072.1:608-1061 GCA_964629925.1 uncultured Ruminococcus sp. | reverse complement strand
AGTTGGATGGAAGGTCACGGTCCCTTTTGTGTTTTTGTATATTTTTTAGCTGCGCATTTTAGGCAGTCTGCATATTTTATTTGCGGCTGATTTGATGTATAATTAATAGGTTACAGTCTAAAGGAAAAGAAGGCAATGGATATGGTATACAATAATATATTGGAAGCGGTAGGGCAGACTCCTATGATCCGTCTTAACCGCATGCCCGGCAAGGACAGCGCTGACATTCTTGTAAAGTTTGAGGCTTTGAACGTCGGCGGTTCAATAAAGACGCGCACCGCGCTCAACATGATCCAGCAGGCGGAGCGAAAGGGCGAAATAAACAAGGACAGCATAATCGTTGAGCCTACAAGCGGCAATCAGGGCATAGGTCTTGCGCTTGTGGGAGCTGTAAGGGGCTACCGCACTATCATTATCATGCCCGACTCGGTAAGCGAGGAGCGCCGAAAGCTT
>CAZVSQ010000072.1:0-598 GCA_964629925.1 uncultured Ruminococcus sp. | reverse complement strand
GGTAAGGCTTATCCACGACGCCGGCGACATCGGCGCGTGCATTGACGAGTGCCTTAAAACCGCGCTCAAAATGCGTGAAAAGGATCCGCGCGTGTTCGTGCCCCAGCAGTTTGAGAATATCAACAACGTCAAAGCTCATAAAAAGTACACCGCGCTTGAAATAATGCAGCAGTGCGCCGAGCCTATCGACGGCTTTTGCTCGGGGATCGGCACCGGCGGCACTATCACGGGAATCGGCGAGGTGCTAAAGGCTCAGTATCCCGACATCGAGATTTGGGCGGTCGAGCCCGAAAACGCCGCTATCCTTGCGGGCGGTACGATAGGAACCCACCTGCAAATGGGTATCGGCGACGGAATAATTCCCGACATTCTCAACAGGGAAATCTATGATGAGATATATGTGGTGACCGATGAGGAAGCCCTCAGCACCGCAAAACGCCTTGCCCGTGAGGAAGGCCTTATGTGCGGTATATCCGGCGGCACAAATGTCGCTGCGGCTCTAAAGCTCGCCGAAAAGCTCGGAAAGGGAAAAACAGTCGTTACCGTCCTTCCCGACACCGCCGAAAGATATTTCTCAACCCCCCTCTTCGAAGAATAG
>CAZVSQ010000071.1:0-8707 GCA_964629925.1 uncultured Ruminococcus sp. | reverse complement strand
TATGCGGAATTTAACGCAACAGATGTTAAAGGGTTTTATTGGATATTAGTATTAACCGCTATCCCGCCCAAAAGCTCGCCGACCTTGTCGTGGAACACTAAATCCGCCTGAGAGTCAAAGGGCGTTTTGTCGCGGTTGATAAGCACAATAGTGTCGCCGCGGAAGTAGCGGATAAACCCCGCCGCCGGGTAGACCGTAAGGCTTGTACCGGCTATAATAAGCGTGTCAGCCTGCATAATGGCGTTCAGCGCGCCGTTTACCGTGCTGTCGTCAAGCCCTTCCTCGTAGAGCACAACGTCGGGCTTTATCACGCCGCCGCAGTCGCATTTCGGCACGCCCACGCTGTTTTTGATATACTCCGCAGAAAAGAATTTGCGGCACCTGCGGCAGTAGTTGCGCAGAACGCTGCCGTGCAGCTCATAAACGCGCCTGCTGCCTGCCGCCTGATGAAGTCCGTCGATGTTCTGGGTTACGACCGCGCTCAGCTTGCCCGCCCTTTCAAGCTCGGCTAATTTCAGGTGCGCCTTGTTTGGCTTTTTGTCAAGGCAGAGCATTTTGTCGCGGTAAAAGCGGTAAAACTCGTCGGTGTGCCGCTCAAAAAACGTGTGGCTCAAAATCTGCTCGGGCGGATAGTCGTACTTTTGATTATAAAGCCCGTCCACGCTGCGGAAGTCGGGAATACCGCTTTCGGTGCTGACTCCCGCTCCGCCGAAAAATACTATCCGTTGGCTTTTGTCGATAACCTGCTGCAGCTGTTCAAGAGTGCTCATAGCTTAACCTCCGAAAAATAAGTGTTCGATCAAGATTTTTATTCCAAGTATTATAAGAATAGCGCCGCCGGCAAACTCCGCCTTCGACTGGTATTTTGAGCCGAAAACATTGCCTATCTTTACGCCCGCCGCCGAAATAACAAAGGTTATGGCACCGATAAGCGATATAGCGAGTATGACGTTGACGTCCAGAAAAGCAAAGGTCACGCCCACCGCGAGCGCGTCAATGCTTGTTGCTATAGCAAGCGGAAGCATAGCCTTAAAGGCAAACGAAGCGTCCTGAGACTCCTCCTCGCCGAAGGATTCCCTTATCATATTGGCGCCGATAAGCACAAGCAGACCGAAGGCTATCCAGTGGTCTACGTTTTTGATAAGCTCCTCAAACTGCCTTCCCAAAAGCCAGCCCAGAAGCGGCATAAGCGCCTGAAAGCCGCCGAAGTAAGCGCCCGCGATAATGCCGTGCGCGGGCTTTAGCTTTTTGACCGAAAGCCCCTTGCATATCGACACCGCGAAGGCGTCCATAGCAAGCCCTATCGAAAGCAAGATAAGCTCTATAATACTCATGTAATCCCCTCATTAAAAAACCAATTGTACAAGTGCCATGTAAACCGCCACTCCGCCGAAAACGCTGATAAGCGTGTTGCGCCGCCACACATGCATCCCCACAACGAACGCCGCGGCGATAAGCTCGGGCAGCCCGTACGGATAGCTGACTACCGACACGCCCTTAAAGCAGTACACCACTAACATTCCGATGATAGCATATGGCAGCACACTGCCCAAATATGTTATTACGCGCGGTCTTTTTCTGCCCTCGGGGAACGCCAAAAACGGCAGAAACCGCGTAAAGGCTATTACAACAGCCATTATAAGCACCTGAAGCAGGGCGTAAAGATTACCGTCCATCTTCGCCCTCCCCGCTGTTCTTCCTTTCAAGGCGTTTGCGCAGCAGCATAAGCTCGATCGCTATAAACGCCATTGACGGAATGATAAAGTACTCCGCGCCGAAAGCAACAAGGCAGACCACGGTTGTGGCGACGCCCAGAACAGCGGGCAGGTGCTCCTTGTTTGTAAGCCACTGCTCAACCATAATAACAATAAAGAGCGCTGTCATTGCGAAGTCGATACCCTCGCTTGAAAACGGCAGGAACATTCCCAGAACCGCTCCCAGAATACAGCCTGTTATCCAATAGCTGTGATTGAGCGCGGTCAGAAAAAAGTAGTACTTCTTTTTATTTATACCCTCCTCAAGAACCGTTGTGGCGGTTATCGAGTAGGTTTCGTCGGTAAGTCCGAAAATAAGGTAGGGCTTTACTATGCCGGTTCCGCGGTACTTGTCGAGCAGAGAAACGCCGTAGAAAAAGTGGCGGCAGTTGATAATAAGCGTCATAAAGGCGGTAGTGAGCAGCGAAGCGCCGCCAGCCATAAAGTCAACGCCGGCGTACTGCCCCGAGCCCGCGAACATGGTGACGCTCATAAGGATAGCCCACCAAAAGCTGAAGCCCTTGCTCTGAAGTAAAACGCCGTAGCCAATCCCCAACGCAAGATAGCCCGCCATAATGGGCAGGCTGTCTTTAAACGCTTTTCTGAAAGCTTTTCCGGTCATTTTACTTCCTCGTTTTCTATTTAAACATATGGTAAGCCCCTCACAAAGAGGGGCTCTTAAAACTCTGATTAATATATCATTGAGTGCCGAAGATTCTGTCGCCCGCGTCGCCCAGGCCGGGGCAGATATAGGCGTTCTCGTTAAGGCAGCGGTCAAGGCAGCCTACATATAGCTGAATGTCGGGGTGCGCCTTCATAAGTGCGCTCACACCCTCGGGAGCCGCTATAACGGACATGAATTTTATCTTTCTGCCGCCGCGCGCCTTGATAAAGTCAACCGCCGCAACAGCCGAACCGCCTGTAGCCAGCATCGGGTCTACGACTACTATCTGCCTTTCGTCAATAGCCTCGGGCAGCTTGCAGTAATACTCGTGCGGAAGATGGGTTTCGGGGTCGCGGTAAAGTCCGATGTGACCTACCTTTGCGGAGGGAACCAGCGCTAAGATCCCGTTGACCATGCCGAGACCTGCGCGCAGGATGGGAACGACCGCCAGCTTTTTGCCGTTGATAACGGGCTGAACGGTCTTTTCGATAGGAGTAGTAACCTCGATATCGGCTGTAGGCAGGTCTGCAAGCGCCTCATAGCCCATCAGCATAGCGATTTCCTCAATCAGCTTTCTGAACTCGTTTGTGCCTGTTGTAGTTTTGCGAAGCAGTGTGATTTTGTGTTTGATCAAAGGGTGGGTCATGTATGATACCGACATTTCCGTTCCTGCCTTTCTGTATTATAATGTTTTTAAAAACTCTACGATTTTCTCAAAATGCATTGAATGCGACGCCTTTACAAGCACGGTGTCGCCGTCCTTGAGCAGAGAGGGCAGCTCATTTTCAAGCGCTTCAATGCTCTCGAACCATAAATCCCCGGCTCCCTTCGCAAGCTCCTTTGCGAGAGGTCCCGCGCTGATAACGCGGTCAATGCCTATCTCCTTTGCGTAAGCGCCCGTGTCATAGTGGAGCGAAAGCTCGTTCGCGCCCAGCTCCTTCATGTCGCCGAGAATTGCTACGGTCCTGCCGCTGAAATTTTTCAGCGTATCGAGCGACGCCTTGACGGAAGTGGGGTTTGCGTTGTAGCAGTCGTCGATTATCCTGAGCCTGCCCGTATTCACCACGTTGGCGCGGCTTCCCACGGTTCTGTAGGCTTCAACACCGTTTTTGAGCTGCTCGTCACTGAGCCCCAGCAGCCTGCCCACGGCAACAGCCGCAAGCGCGTTTGATACCATGTAGCTGCCTATAGCGGGGATAGTTACGTCAAGCTTTTTGCCGTCGAAGCAGAGCGTGCAGCTTACTCCGCCCTCGCCGTTATTCTCGATATTCTCGGCATAGTAGTCGTTGCCGCTGTTAATTCCGAAGAAAACGGGGCGTTTGCCGTTGACCTCGGCGACGGTCGAAAGCTTGTCGTCGTCGCCGTTCAAGATGAACTCGGCGTTTTCGCGCGCGTTTTTGAACATCTCGGTTTTTGCCTTGAGCACGCCGTCGCGGTCGCCTAAGTTTTCAAGGTGGCAGCAGCCTATTATCGTAAGCACGCATACGGTGGGCTGAGCCATCTCGGACAGGCGCGTCATCTCGCCGAAGCCCGAAATGCCCATCTCGATTACCGCCGCCTCGGTATCCTCGGGCATACTGAGCAGAGTAAGGGGAACGCCCAGCTCGTTGTTGAGGTTGCCCTGGGTTTTATGGGTTTTAAATTTTTGAGAGAGCACGGCGTAGAGCATTTCCTTTGTGGAGGTCTTTCCCACGCTGCCCGACACGCCCACAACGGGAATGTCGAATTTTTCACGGTACGCCCTGCCGATTTTTTTAACCGCCTGAAGCGTTGAGGGCACAAGGATATAGGGCTTTGAGGCATTTTCGGGCGCTTTCTCGCAAATCGCGCAAACAGCGCCGCTGTCAAAGCACTTTTCGATAAAATCGTGTCCGTCGACGCGCTCGCCCGGAATAGCGAGGAACAGCGAGCCCTGCTTTATCTGGCGGCTGTCGCGCTCGACCGAGGTGACGCACGCGGTTTTAAGCGCCTCGTCGCCTACATATGTACCGCCGCACGCCGCGGCTATTTCAGCTAAAGTAAAAGGTTTCATACTCATATCTTATTTGTTATATTTTTCAAGCGAATTATTGATAATAAGTTCGCACAGATCGGCATAGCTTATGCCCTCAACAGCCGCCTCCTGGGGAAGAAGGCTTGTGGGCGTCATGCCCGGAAGGGTGTTGGCCTCAAGGCAATAGGCGTTGTCGTCCTTGTCGAGGATAAAGTCAACGCGCGCGTAGCTTTCAAGGTGAAGCGCGTTATACGTCTCAACAGCCGCAGTGCGCATGATCTCGTCCTGTTCGGGGGTGATATCCGCCGGGCATTTTTCGTCGGCGGCGCCCGCCTGATACTTTGTTTTATAGTCATAAAAGCCCGTTTTGGGGATGATCTCAATGGGAGGCAGCGCTTTTCCGCCTACAACGCCCACCGAAAACTCTCTGCCCTTTACATACTGCTCAACTACGACTTCGGTTTCGCCGTATGAAAAAGCCTCTTTGACCGAGCTGAGGAAGTCCTCTTTATTTTCAACAATGGTGATCCCCACGCTGGAGCCGCCCGAGCAGGGCTTTACAACGCAGGGGAAGATTTTCCAGCTTGCGGTGTCCTCAACGCTCTTGAAAATCTCGCCCTGAGGGGTGAGAACCTTTTTCTGGATAAGCACGCTCTTTGTAAGCCCCTTGTTCATTGCAAGAGCCGAACCGAGGTAACCCGAGCCGGTGTACTTAAGGCCGAGCAAATCAAAGGTAGCCTGGAGCTTTCCGTTTTCACCCTCGCCGCCGTGAAGCGCAAAGAAGGTGATGTCGGCGTTGGCGCAGATGTCGATAACATTCTCGCCGATGAAGCGGTTTGATTTATCGCGGCGGTTTTCGCGTATCTCGTCGATGTCGGAGATGGTGTCGCCCACATTGGCGCTGTCTGTAAAGCTGTAATTCTGCTTAAACAGCTCGTCAACATCAAAAATATCCTTTTCATAGCCCGTAAACACGTCGAGCAGCACCACATGGTGACCCTTTTCTCTCAATGCGGCTGACACCAAAAGTCCCGAAGAAATCGAAACGTCGCGCTCGGTGCTGGTGCCGCCCGCAAGAACAACAATTCTCATATAAAAGCCATTGCCTTTCCGCCCACAAATAGTTTAAGCCAGCGTCTTACCGTGAGCTGATAAGGCGCCGCTGCAGATAATCAGAACATAAAGCCGTTGTAGCCCCAATACTTTACTTCCTCAAACTTTACATAGCAGTACTCGCCGCTGACGTTTGCCTCGTCGCCGAGGATCATGGAAACAGCTCCCGTAAGGCGCTGGTACGCGTCTTTGGTTGAGCTTCCGAAGATCTTTACCTCTACCATAGCCATATTCGGCTCGCTCTCGCGGTGGAACGCCATGCTGATCCCGTCCTCGATTGCTACCATAAGGTAATTGTCGCTTTTTCCGGGAAGAATGCTGATGCAGTCAAAAAGACGTCTTTTGATGATCTCCTTTTTTTCGTTTGTTAAGCTTGCGTTGGTTTTTACGTTAATAAACGGCATGTTTTCAAAATCTCCTATTTAATATATTCAGGTTTTTATTCAGGTATTATTATAATATTATTCGCCCCTGTTGTCAATTGCAAGTGTTGACGAAATTCAATGAAATGGTGCGTAAATGCGTGTTTGATTCATGTTGTGCAGAATAACTAAATCGGGGCGGTGTTTTTATACTTGTGCTTCTGTTACTAAAGCGCTATAATCATAATAGGGAAAAATGCAAAAAACAAGGAGGGATCACCTTGAAAAAATCAATATCCATATTGCTTATACTATGTCTGCTTTTGTCCTGTGCCGTTATCTGCGCCAACGCTGCTCCGGAGCAGCTCAAATGTTTCGCGGCAGGAAACGAAACTGAGCTTTTCGGCACAATGTGGGACAGCGGCAATACCGATAACCTTATGGAATACTCGGGCGATAACACCTATTCCAAAACCTACACCGCAACTGCCGAATATGAGGATGTGCAGGTCAGAGTCTATAACGATGACGATACGATGTGGTACGGCGACGAAAGCGGCAACGCCCTGCGCTTCAATATTGTTGCGCCCGGCGACTTTACGATCAGCTTTAACACGGTCACAAAGGCAGCGTCCGTCAGCGGCGACAATATCTATGATTATAACAATGTTCACTACTACGAGCCCTTCTATGTTTTCGGCAACGGCGGCGAAGACTGGCTGAACAATGCTGCCGGCAGCGCTGTCATCGAGGAAAACCTTATGACTGAAGTCGCGGAGAATATCTTTTGCCTTAGAACCAACGTCACGGAAGGCAGCGGCAGAGAGTTCCGCGTCAGCTATTGCGGAAATATGAACTTTACCTTCGGCGGCAGCTTTGAAGATTACGGCGTGTGGACGGACGCGGCTTTCAACGGCAAGCCCGTCAGCCTCGATATCGGAAAAGACGTCAGCAAGCTTTGTATATTCCTCGACATGAGAGAGTTTGACATGGCGACAAAGGAAGGCGCGCGTTTCGGCGCAGTCGCTTTAGCGGAGGGCGAACGCTTCCGCCTGCCGAAGAATACGTTTAAAAATGAATTTGACAAAAAATACATGGTTGATGCGGATGAAGATTTCAACCCGGAAATCTATAACGAGCTGTATGTTCACCTTGCGAACGATGAAATCGACTGGGTGCTTGTTCATGCCTCCAACGGCGGTCCGGAAGCGGAAGTGATAATCTGCAGCGTGCTCGGCGACAGGATCCTTAACCGTTTTTCAGGCGGCAATCCGTTCGAGTATGATTACGCCGTTTACGACGTAAAGAAAAACCGCTTTTGCAACTTGGAGTCTGTATACGACAGCGGCAAATATCCCGGCTTGCCTGAGGCATTGGATGAGCTGAACATCGGCAGACTGCGCGGCGACATCGACAACGATGGCGCTCTTACCATTCAGGACGCGACCGAGCTGCAGCGCTGTTTGGCGGAGTTTATAAGCTTTCCGTATGGCGACAGGGTTGAAGGGTTTGAACTGCCGCAGCAATCCGGCATTATTACGGTTTTTATCAGCGACATGAATCAGGACGGCGTGCGCGACATCCGCGACGTCACCGAAATCCAAAGACGCCTTGCGGGTTTTTGAGCCGAACAGAGAAAACACTTATAGAAAATAAAATCGGAGCGGTGCACCAACCGCTCCGTTTTTTTGTATCAGCCTTCTCAGCGCTCATACACATTATTGGCCTCGCTGTCGATAGCGACAATACACGGAAAATCCTCTACCGTGTAGCGCCTGACAGCCTCGGTTCCCAGATCCTCGTAGCAGAGGATCTCCTCTTTCTTAATGCTCTTGGCTATAAGCGCCGCCGCGCCGCCGATCGCCGCAAAATACACCGCGCCGTTGCGCACTATAGCGTCGATGACCTCCTGTGAACGCGCTCCTTTGCCAATCATGCCCTTCATGCCCAAATCGAGCAGGGCGGGCGTGAACTTATCCATGCGGTAGCTTGAGGTGGGGCCTGCGGGGCCTACGGCGTAGCCGGGCTTTGCGGGTGCGGGACCTACATAGTAGATCAACTCGCCCTTTACGTCAACGGGCAGCTCCTCCCCCTTTTCAATCAGCTCAAAAAGCCGCTTGTGAGCCGCGTCGCGGCCTGTGATTATCGTGCCCGTCAGCAGCACGCTGTCGCCCGCCTTAAGGCTTTTTATATCCTCGTCCTTTATCGGCAGTGTGATTTTTTTAGTCATAATACCCTCCTATATCTCAGCGCTTGCGTGGCGCGCCGCGTGGCAGCAGATGTTTACCGCAACCGGCATACCCGCGATATGTGTGGGCGAGGTCTCGATATTAACGCCCAGAGCGGTCGTTTTGCCGCCCAAGCCCGCGGGGCCGAAGCCCATTTTATTGATTTTTTGCAGCAGCTCATCCTCCATTTCGGCATATCTGGGATCGCTGTTACGGGTATCGATAGCGCGGAAGGTGGCTTTTTTGGCAAGCTGAGCCGCGCGCTCAAAGGTTCCGCCGATCCCCACTCCCACAACGATAGGCGGACAGGGGTTGGGGCCCGCCGCCCTTACGGTATCGAGAATAAACTGCTTTATGCCCTCAACACCGTAAGCAGGCGTGAGCATTTTTATTGCGGACATGTTCTCGCTGCCGAAGCCTTTTCCGCCTGCGGTGATGCGGATCTTATCTCCGCCGACGATCTTGGTATGAATTATCGCGGGAGTATTGTCGCGCGTGTTCACCCTGTCAAAAACGGGATCGCTCACAACGCTTTTGCGCAGATATCCCTCATCGTAAGCCTCGCGCACGCCCTGCTGAACGGCGTCCTCAAA
>CAZVSQ010000070.1:0-8728 GCA_964629925.1 uncultured Ruminococcus sp. | reverse complement strand
TTGTAGAAATTCGTTGATTCAAACAAAGGCTGTCTGCCAGAGCTTAAAATCAACGCAAGAATGATACTGACAAAAGAAAGCAGCAAAACAGTCAGCGATATATATGTTGCGGCTCTGCTTTTTATAAGCTTCATGTCTTATCACTCCCTCTTTTTGTTAACTCTAATTCAGTTTCAGGAATCGGTTAATTTTTTGTTTATCAGCTTATACGCAAGCAGCGCCGCGCCCGCGATTCCGGCGGCAAGCGCAACGCTTCCGGCTATTGCTTTTCTGACAAACGGAACGTTATAATCAAGAGTTGCATACGAAGGATTTATTTGATGCTTCAAAAGCGGGTGCAAAAGCTTTCTGCGGCTTTCAAGAACATCGTGCTCAATATGCGGCTCGTCGGAAATCACCATCGTCGCGCGCTGCTTGCTGTCATAGGCTTCCCATACCAAATCATCTGTTGACGGATCACCCGTACGGGCAAAATCAGTCCACATCTGAATCACTGTATCGGACAGAGTTTCATCGGCTATTTCTCCTGTATAAATTGTTTCCTCCAAATTACCGAATACATAGGCAAGCTCAACCGCGTGGCACGCCTTTCTCATTGGAAGCGTAGAAGGAACAGTCCAGTAATACATATAGACCTTTCCCCCGTTAGCGCTCTGTGACTGAGCCTGCTCAATTGCGGGCAGGCGGAACATCATCTCGTCATAAAAACGAGCCATTTTCCACATGCTGTGGCCTTTCATTGAAGCCATAAAGGTCTTTATGCGCTTTTTGTCCTCGGAGGGAAGCTTTTTTAAATCATTTTCAAACTTTACGGGAATGCTGAAACGGAACGGAATGATACCGCCTATTTCACCTATCCAGTAGTTCATCTCGTGAGAATTTGTGCCAATTATCATATCCACATCAGCAGTCTCGCCTTTTTCGTAAGGCAAATACGGATTAAGCGGAATGATTCTGCCGTCGCGCTGAGGGAAGTTATTGTACTGATTTATCTTTTTGTTGATTTTCAACAACTCATCTTCGCTTAGTTTCAGGAGCTCATTAACGGTTTTTACTTTGCTTTCACGCATAAGCCGTCTTGAAAACTCGCGGCACTCTTCCTTTGAGAAGGTAAGCGCAACAGAGCCGCTTTCAGCGATCACGCGGCGGAAAAGCCCTTTAGCTATAGGAATAATCGGCAGAAGCGATACACTTCCGCCTCCGGCGGATTCGCCGAAAATCGTGACGTTATCGGGGTTTCCGCCAAAAGCCGCAATGTTTTTTTTGATCCAGCGCAGCGCTTCGATCTGGTCGAGCAGTCCGAGGTTAGGCGCGTCGGGATATTCCTCGCCGCCTTCAAAATAAGACAAATCGACAAAGCCCATAATTCCTACGCGATAACCGACGGTTACAAGAATTATGTCGGGCTGTTTGCTGACGAGGTTTTTTCCGTCATACATCGGGTCCGCTGTTCCGCCCCAGCCGTATGAGCCGCCGTGAAAGAAAACCATAACAGGCTTTTTTTCGGTTGTGTCTGTGAGGTTCTTCCAAACATTAAGATACAGGCAGTCTTCGCCTCGGGGATAAAACGACGCCTGCTCCGACGGCCATTCGGTCTGGATTGGGCTTTTGCCGTTGTAATAAGCCTCTCTGACTAGACTACTGTCTTGAGCGGGTACAGGCGGTTTCCACCTGAGCTCACCGACAGGCGGCTTTGCAAATGGTATTCCGCGGAATGCCGCTATGTTTCCCGATTTTGCGCCGACAAAAATGCCGTTTGAGCATTTTGCCGAAAGGGCTTCATCATATTCTCCGGTGATTACCTGATTTTCACCGTAGCTTTCACGGATTCTGGTAATAGCTTCTTCTGTCATCTTTTTCTCCTAAATACGCCTTTAACGGTTTCATAGAATGTTTTTCTGCTGCTGTATTCTTTTCGCAGCTCGCCTACGGTTACGTCTGTCTGTGAGTTGTGCGTTACCAAGCCCTGCGCGACCTTTACGAAAATATCCTTGAAGTTTTCCATGCTATCGTCATCATATAGGCTTGCCATGTAATCGATCATAAGCACAAGGCCGTCGGAACCGTCAAGAATTTCCATATCAAGGATAGTCTGTGAAGCCGCCTGGTTTTGGCGGATCTCAATTGTTTCAATGTCCATGCCCTCAAAGCCGCCCATGTCGCGGATATCCTGCTGATACAGCAAATACGCAGCTTCGGCTCCGCCTGCCTGATTATGGATGTCAACATATGGATAACAGCTGTGCTCGATTCCCTTTTGCACCTGAGTGTGCACTTCGGCAAACAGCTCGCGCAATGTTACTTCGTCCTTAAGACGCAGTCCTACAGGCAGGTCGCGGAACAACAAGCCGACAGAATTCATGGCTAACATATCCTCGCGTCCGTTGTAAATCCAAGACAGCTTTATGTTGTCCTCTTTATTATAAATAGAAACAGCAAGCGCGGCAACCGTAATAAAGAACTCGTTGCGGCTTATGCGGTAATGGCGCTCCATTGCTCGCATCTGTGCCTGTTCGATTCCGATAGGCGCAAAAAGTTCGCCCATTTCGTTTTCGCGCGATTCATGGTCCGTTTTGGGATAACTGCACCAATCTACGCCCTCTAAGCGCTCTTCAAAGTAACGCTTGCTCTCTTCATAATAGTCGGTTTTTGCCTCGTCCTCGCGGTTTTGCAAAATAAGATAATACAGATCAGGATCAAGCTGCATACCCATATACGCCTTTCCAACGTTCTGCATAAACACCTTTAAAGAGGTACCGTCAAAAATCGTATGGTGTACGTCAAAGAAGATGTAACCGCTCTTTTCTGTTTCAAATACACGGCAGCGGTGCAGACATCCACCGATGATTTTAAAGGGCTGTACCAGCGTATCCTTTATATTGTTAAACTCAAACTCGCTCAGCTTTTCAACATGGATTTCACCTAATACATCGGGCGAATAATGCTGTACGATATCGCCGTCGTCATTAAAGCGGAAGGTTGTCAGCAAAGCGGAGTGATTTCGGATAGCTGTGTGCATTGCGTCAGCCATTATTTGAAGGTCGAACATTTCCTTGTCAACCTTCATCATGGTAAACAGGTTATACATAGTGGATTTCGGCGTGTATAGCTGATAGTCCACCATATAAAGCTGCTCGGCTGTAAGCGGATGCTCGGTTTTCATTGAGCGCGCATTCTTTATTTCAGGCGATTCGCCGTCGTTTGTGTGATTTTCCTCGTAAAGTGTCGCAATTCTCTTTGGAGTTCTTCCGCGGAATATCTCGTTTGCGTTAAGTCCGGGTAATTCGCTCTCGGTTATTACCTTAATTGAACCAAGGGAGTCGCCGCCGAGCTCATAGAAGTCGTCATTAATTCCGAACCGCTCAAACTTAAGAACCTTAGCCATGGCCTCACAGAGCTTTTTCTGAGTTTCATTTTCGGGTGCAATATAATCGGTCTGAAAGTTTGACGCGTCGGGCTTTGGCAGAGCCTTTCTGTCCATTTTGCCGTTCGGTTTTAGCGGCACTTCGTCAATTTTGATGTAGTAAGCAGGAATCATATAATACGGAAGCCGCTTTGAAAGCTCCTCGCGCATTTTGCCGCCATCAACCTCGATATCTTCGGTGTAATATGCGCAGAGATAGCTTTTTCCGTTCTCCTCAAAGCCGCGAGCCGCCGCCCAGTCGATTCCGAGCACCTGCTTGACTGAGGCTTCTATCTCGGCAGGCTCGATGCGGTTGCCGTTTATTTTGATCATATCTCCTGACCTTCCGAGTAGAACATAATTGCCGTTTTCGTCTAAACGTGCCAGGTCGCCTGTATAATAGATACCATTCACGAAAGCTTTTTCTGTTTCGTCAGGCAAATTTATATAGCCGCGCACATAGGGATTTTCAAAGCAGAGCTCGCCTATCTCACCCTCGGCCGCCTCTGCCCCGTCCTCTGTGATCAGGGTGATTTTGCAGTCGACCTCGGGCTTTCCTATAGGGCAGGTTTCGTAAGGCTTGTCAATTTGGAACACGCCGACCGCAAAGCCGCTCTCGGAAGCGGCGTAGATATTTATCAGGTCAACACTTTTGTTATACACGTTGTTCGCGGGCTCGCTACCGACAAAGAGCATTTTCAGGAACGGACCTGTCTGGTTGCCCAGCATGCGCACATATGACGGAGTGAGGAAGGTAATGGAAATTCGCTTCTCAAAAAAGAACTTCTTAAGCGCCATCGGGTTTTTGATTGTAGCATAGCTTACAATAAAAAGCTTTACTCCGCAAATACTGAGCGCCTTAAGAATAACCATAACAGAAGCGACAAAATTCATCGGAGCTAACAGCGCGACTCTTTCCTTGTTGGAAAACGGATTCCTTCCGTCAATTCTAATAGAATCGATTGCACGCTTAAGATTTCCGTATTCATGGAGGACTCCTTTTGGATTTCCTGTTGTCCCCGAGGTATAGATCGCGTACGCGGCGTCGTGGTCATCGGATTGCACATAACCGCTTAATGGTTCAGCCGACATGATTTCCTCCCAGTTAACAGAGGAAATCTCAATTTTGCAGCCGCAGTCATTTCTGATATAATCTATGCGTTCCGGCGCGTAAGTGTCCTCTACCAAAGCCCAAGCTGCTCCGCTTTTCCATACGCCGATCATTGCAATAATCGGCATAATACCGCGGGGCAGGTTAATAAGCACAAAATCCTCTCTGCCTACTCCTTTATCGGTCAAGTATTTGTAAACGCGTCCGCTCAGATTATCAAGTTGAGCGTATGTAATGCCCTTTGAGTGAGCTTCGTCATACAATACAGACGCGTTTGGCTTTTCTTTTGTATATTGCTCAAGTAGTTCGATAATACTCATAGATTTATACCTTTTCGTATGTCAGGATCTCGTCAAAGCCCGTGACCTCAAACACATCGCTTACAGCTTCATTAACGTTTATCAGCTTCATTTCACCCTTGACCATCATCTTTTTTTGCAGCGAAAGGAGCACACGCAGACCTGCTGACGAAACATAGTTTACATCATTGAAATCAAGAATAAGCATTTTTACTCCTTCAAGGGAATTGTTTATAAATTCATCTACATCGGTTGCTGTAACCGTGTCGATTCTTCCTGAAATGATAACAGTTAATGAGCTGCCGTCTTTTTTCTTTTTGATATTCATACTTGTGCTCCTTTATTCTGAAATATTCTTTTTTATTCTTAAAATGTTTTGTCCGTTTTTATACTCATACTCAACCAGATTCATCGTTTTCCTGACAAGAAAAATGCCCAGTCCGCCCTCATCCCGCTCTTGAACTGAAAGATAAATTTCAGGTTCTGCCTGTTCAAGCGGATTAAACGGCTTGCCGTTGTCAATAAAAGTGATTATTACAGACAGCGGCTCCTCCTCTACCTCAAACCGCACAGTCGCTTTGCCCACATCCGGAGTATATGCGTACTTTGCAATATTCCCGAACAACTCGTCAATTGCAATTCTTATTTGAATCTGCGCCTTTTTAGGGCAACCCAGAGCTTTTAGCTCATCGGCAATAAAACCGGTCACGACTTCAATATTCTCTACAGCCGCTTCAATTGTTAATTCCTTCATAACTATTTTCCTTTATAATGAATACACAGCATTGTTAAGTCATCAAACTGCGGTTGGTTTTGTATAAATCTGTCTACATCTGCGCCAACAGACTTTATCAGCTTTTCCGGACTTTGATCTTTGTGTTTATTAAGCACAGATAGAAATCTGTCATATCCGTACTGCTCATCTGATTGATTGTCAGCCTCGGGTATACCGTCGGTATAAACAAAGAGCTTTGAACCTTTGTCAAGCTTTCGCTGAGTTTCTTTGTACTTAATGCCCTTCATTCCGCCCACAACAAAATTATGCTTATTTATGAAAAGCTCAAAATCTCCGTTGGGTTTTTGAAAGATAGGATACTCATGCCCGGCGTTTGCGGTGATCAGCGTGCCGTCACTTAAATCAAGGATCCCAAGCCAAACCGTAACAAACATATCAAGCTGATTATTTTCACAAATCTGGTTGTTGACAGATTCAAGCACCTCGCCCGGCGATTTACCTGTCATAACTGTGTTTTTTATAAGGATTTTTGAAGCCATCATAAACAGCGCAGCCGGTATTCCCTTTCCGGAAACATCGGCGATCACCATGGCAAGGCGGTTATCGTCTATCATAAAGAAATCATAAAAATCTCCGCCGACCTCCTTTGCGGGCTTCATTGAAGCGTAAAGATCAAATTCGGTTCTGTCCGGCATAAACGGAAATGTATTCGGCAGCATATTTGATTGGATTTTTGTAGCTACTCCAAGTTCCATTTCGGTAGATGAAAGCGCCTTTTCACGCTCGGCAAAAAGCACACCGTAGATAAGCACTATCGAAACGGTCATCGCTGCATATTGAGTGGACAACCCGAAAACGGATGAGGTCAATATTTGGTTTAAAAGCGGAATAGCTACAAACGATACGGCTACCAGGCGGTCTTTAAGCGACGCTTTTGCAAAAGCAATGGCGATGATCACCACAGTCATAGTTATGCTTAAATACACTTGGCTTACATCCCACTGAGCTGCCCTTTGATATATTCCGTCAGCGTCTATTTCAAAAAATAACGGATAAAAAATATTGATAAGGCACAGCATAAGCGACGGATAAAGCATAGCTGTTACAAAGGTATCGGCAATCTGCATCGGCTTGTCGCTGAGCTTCAGCGCTCTGCGGATATACTCCCAAAAAAGGTAGATAAGCACTGCGCCGACCATATAAAACAACACATTGTCAATAAGGTTAATTATCCTAAGCGCGGGGTTTCCCTGAATCAGCCAACTTACTTCATCTAAAAACAGAGCGAATGCGTTGGTTGTAAGCAAAGTAACAAAAGCGTGAGTATCGGCATTTCGTGCTTTGGAATTAAGCGCAGCGCTGAAACAAAGCATCGCGCAAACATACATGCAAAGGATATCAGCGCCTATTGAAAGCATCCACGCTGATTCCATGCCATCAAAGCCTCTGAAAGCCAGCAAAATAATTGAAGATAACGCAAGCAGACAGGAGAATATAAAGCAGGCGGGGACTATCCATGTCTGCCGCGCAAGCCAATCCTTCTTATCATAAATTTTTGTAACTATCTGATTCATTGATTACCACCGCAAACCTTAAGTATTGTTTTCTCTGAGCATAATAATTGAATTGTGCAGATACTTCAAATATAACATGTATCTGGTAACGATCAAAACAGAATCAATTGCGTTGATAATAAATGAAACGATTTTTGCTTTGTCCGAAAGCTCAAAAATGCGGATAATCAGCGCGTTTACAGCGGAAATTATGTAAATTACAAGCATTATTTTAAGCAGCATGTCGCCCTTTTCACTTAAATCGCCGCGGCCGCAGTTTTCGGAAAGATTCAGTATCCCCGATATTGCAAAAACCATGACGAACATTTCAACAATAGTTGCAGAGGTGGTAAAAATCGTATACAGCATACCGTTGGGGATCTGGAATAACTCTCCAACTAACGTCAACGCACCGCTAATCAGCGCGCAAAATATTGAATTTCTGAACAATAACTCGTCTTTTGAAGCCTGATAATACCCTATCATTCCGATTATTAATGAAGTTATGACTGCTCCAAGCAGAATAACGCCTACGATAACACTTAATACCGGAATCAATTTAAGCTCTGATGCAGACATGTTAAATATATTTTTGTACGCAGCCGTAAGCATTTCGGTGCCTCCGATAAGAACAGCTGCAAAAATGGCAAAAAGCTGCGATAGATATACTTTTTTGATTCCTTTTTCCGCGTTGAGATATTTCATAATAAATCTCCATAAATACTTAAAAAAATCAGTGCATTATACATAGTAATTTTAACATATTATAACACACAATGCAATATTTGATTTTACGGATTTTAAGGCTAAATCTTCGGTATAAATTTAAAAATGATAATTAAAACTGAATTATGAATTAAAAAAGAGGCATGCTTTACGCATGCCTCTTGATCTGTTAAATTAATATTCTCTTCTCTTTCTTGCAAGGAAGAATACACCGATAGCTGCGAGCATTACGCCGCCGATGATGAAGTAAATTGTGGTGTCCTCACCGGAAGTAACGGAACCGCTGCCGCCTGTTGAGCCGCCGCCTGTTGAACCGCCGCCTGTTGAGCCGCCGCCTGTTGTGCCGCCGCCTGTTGTGCCGCCGCCTGTTGAACCGCCGCCTGTTGTGCCGCCACCTGATGAACCGCCGCCACCTGATGAACCGCCGGAAAGTGTGGACTTGGAAGCATCCCACTTTGTCAGGTCAACGCCTACAGACTTTGCTTTGTCCATGTTATCGTTAACGATCTTAGTTACCGTATCAAGAGACAGACCGAGAGCCGCTGCTGTATCGTCAACAGTCTGCTGAACAGTTTTACCGTTATATTTGATAGCGTTGCTGAGATTCTCTTTAGCGTTATCACTGGTAAGGAACTTAGTGAATACGGACTCAGCGGTTTCACCGGGCCAATAAACCTCGCCGATTACTTTACCGGTCGAGGTGATCAGTACAGGGTTGTTGTACTTGCTCTGATCAGCATTCTTCCACTTAACAACAAAGCTGGTCTTGTTAGAGTCAACGTTGTTTTCTACTGTTGTGCCTGTGCAATAAGCTGTGTCGCCGATGCAAGCGGAACCGATGATGAGGTCGCAGGTCTGCATACCCCAGTCTGCTGTAAAGATACAGCCGTAAGAGTTGCT
>CAZVSQ010000069.1:3725-8851 GCA_964629925.1 uncultured Ruminococcus sp. | reverse complement strand
TATTAACGCTATCAATGATTATATGCGTGTTCGCCCCGTTGATGACGTCAAGGATAAAACAGCCTAGTATATCAGCCGTAATCACCGCAGAATGTCAGTAAAGACTATTCAGGCTATGGTGTATAAGTATCTTGAAAAAATCGGACTAAGCGCTCAGGGATATTCATGCCACAAGCTGCGGCACACTGCTGCAACGCTCATGTACCAGCACGGTGGTGTTGACGTTAGGGTACTAAAAGAAGTTTTGGGGCACGAAAACCTCGGAACAACGGAAATCTACACCCATTTAAGCAGCGAACAAATGAAAAAAGCGGCGGACTCTAACCCACTCGCTAAGGTAAACAAAAAGACAGGTCATTAAGCGCCTGTCTTTGGCTTTGAAAATATTAAATGATGAAAGAATGCTATGTTGTAAAATTCGGGTATCTTTGATACTCGTTTTTCTATTTCTATCATATTTGTCTGCCATTCTTCGTCAGTTTGAATTTCCTGATTTTGCTGCAAGTCCCAAAATGTTCTGAGTCCGTAACGCTCTTTCAGGCAAAGCCCACTGCCCCACGCCGGAATATCATTATCATCATAATAACGGATTTCTCCAAACTGAGAGGCAGAGCTGTTTTTGCCGTCCAGTATGCTGTGCGCTGTTTCAAATTGATTTAAAAGAACAGCCATTTGCATTACTCTGCCATAACGGTTGTGCTTTACAACGGAAAGCGTGCCGTTTGGCTTTAGAATACGGCAAAATTCAGCGATAATTTTTTCTCTTTCTTCCGCGTATTCCAAAACATTATGACAGATAATAATATCCGTGGATTCGGATTCAATGATTTTAAGAATCTCATAACTGCCAATTAACTGTTTGTACGGATGATCACATACGGTATTTTCTAGCATTTTTTCGGAAGGTTCTATTGCGATTACATTGTTATTTCGGGCAAGGTAATTTGCTGTAATACCTTGTCCGCTGCCGTAATCAAGTATTGTTTTTCCTTTAATATCACCAAGCTGTTGCCAAATCAATACTTTAGCCAGCTTTTCCCATGTTGGAAGATTATGTGTGTATTTATTCATCATTTTCATTTACCACAACCCCGCCGATATCTGTAAGCGGTTCAGACGGGCATAATATTTCTATATTAGAATTATACTTTTTGCAAAAAGCCCTTATTTTTTCATAATCAGGATGTTTTGATATATCACCAAAAAAGTAGGTTATTCTGCAGTCTGCAAAGCCCGATCCGCCGATAAACCCGTAGTCAAAGCCATCTAAGCGAATATTTCCGGCAGAAATTAAAAGCACATCCGCCCCATGACTTTTAAGCGCTTTTTCAATTGACTTGTCGGCAGTTATCGCGGCGTTATCGTTAATAACAAGTGTGGAACAGCGCGCGTAGCCTTGATTAACATTGACGGTTTCAATATGATTATCCTTGCAAAAATCAAGCACAACATCATCAACCGCACTCAGCTTTCCGTACAGACGATTACCAAAGAAAAGGCAGTTGAGCAGAATATTATCGGGGTAGTTCTTCCCTATTGGTTTTTGACAGTCTTTTAGTGAAAATAAAACGTTATATATTTTTAATAACTGCATATCTGCATGCCGTCGCTCAGGCTCATGAAAAACCCCAAGATTCTTTGCAGGAATTATATTGTACCCAAATTTTGCCAACTCACTGCAAAAGCATGGGTACAAATCACTCATAAAAAGTGTTTTCATCAGCTTATCGCCTCAAAAGCTTCTCTGATGTTTTTTACTCCGATTAGCTGAGCTTCATTGCATGAAACTCCTTTTAAGTTATGATACGGCAGGATAATCTTATCAAACCCGAGTCTTACAGCTTCGTTGATACGCATTTGAGCCTGTGAAACCGCTCTGATCTCTCCCGCTAAACCTATTTCACCGAATACAACGGCTTTTTCGTCAATCGGAGTATCCTTTAAGCTGCTGATAAGCGCCATAGCGATCGACAAATCGATAGCCGGCTCGTCCACTCTCAGACCGCCTACTATGTTTATATATGTATCATTATTTGAGAAATAGTATCCCGCTCGTTTTTCAAGCACCGCCAGCAGCATTGAAAGGCGGTTGTAGTCAAAACCCGTAGCCATTCTGCGCGCGTTTCCGTATCCGCTTTGTGTTGCAAGCCCCTGAGTTTCGGCGAGGATCGGGCGCGAGCCTTCGATTGTACAGGTGACACATGTTCCCGAAACATTCGTCGGTCTGCCCGAAAGGAGCATAACCGAGGGATTTTCAACTTCCTTTAACCCCTTGTCGGTCATTTCAAAGACGCCGATTTCATTTGTTGAGCCGTAACGGTTCTTTATAGCGCGAAGAATACGGCAAGCCATTTGCTTGTCGCCCTCAAAATGAAGCACCGTATCTACTATATGCTCAAGAACCTTCGGACCGGCTATAGAGCCTTCCTTGTTGACGTGGCCTACAACAAACATCGGAATATCAAGTCCTTTTGCTGTGCGCATGAGCATGTTTGTGCACTCGCGAACCTGAGTAACACTACCGGGTGATGAGCTCAGTTCTGTCAGATTCATTGTTTGTATGGAGTCTATCATAACCAAATCAGGTTTGGTGTTTTTTATTTGTTCGCATACAACCTCAACATCGGTTTCGGTCATTACAAATAAGTTAGGTGAAGAAACGCCGAGGCGGATCGCTCTGAGCTTTAGCTGACGCTTGCTCTCCTCTCCCGAAACATAAAGAATTTTAAGGCTGTCTCCCATATACTGACAAATTTGCATAAGCACCGTTGATTTACCTATTCCGGGGTCGCCGCCCAGCAGGATAAGGCTTCCTTTAACAATGCCGCCGCCCAAAACGCGGTTTAGCTCCTTGCAGCCTGTATCATAACGGTGCTCGTCATCGGTTGAGATATCATTTATTGAAAACGGTTTTGAATAAGAACTGAAGGAACGGGTTTTAGCCGCGGGAGCAGCTTTTGAGGTGTCCTTTATTTCTTCATTCATAGTGTTCCATTCGCCGCAGGACGGGCACTTTCCGTACCATTTAGGCGATTCATAACCGCATTCGGAGCAAATGTAAACACTTTTAATTTTAGCCATAAATCCACTTCCTTTAGTTTCCGTGATAGTAATCCAAAAATCCTGTTGTCACCGCAAGCGCCATTTTCTTTTGGTAGCTTTTATCAAGCAAAAGCTTACATTCGTTTTGGTTAGATATAAAACCGCACTCAACAATAACCGCGGGGTTATCAGTATTTTTTAATAGGTAAATCTCCTTGCCTGCCTTTTTGCATTCGCGCTCATTATCCGGCTGAATCATCGATACAACAGAATTTCTCATACTCTCGGCAAGTCGCAGACTGTTTTCGTTATTCGGTGAATAAAAAACCTGTGCCCCGTGTGAGGAAGCGCTTGAAAACTTGTTTTGATGAATGCTGATTATTACGTTATCGGCGGAGGAGTTGTACATATCAAGCCGCATTTTCATATCATTATACTTGCGCTGCTTTACGTCCTTTCCCTCATTTGTTAGCGCGTTGTCAGAGCTTCTCGTCATGCTTACATCAAAGCCGAATAGCTTAAGCAAATCCGCTGTATCGTATGAAATATCAAGATTAATGTCCTTTTCAAGGACATCTCCTACAACCGCGCCGCCGTCCTCGCCGCCGTGTCCGGCATCAATAATCAGAACAGGCTTTTTCTCCTGAGCTTCGGCGGATGTATTTAATGTGATTCTGCCGGTCGATTTTATCATCAGTAAAAGAAATGTAGTTATACACAGCAGAATCGCGGCAGCAGGCAGTAATTTCTTTAGCTTCATAGGAAAACACCTCCGCTAAAGAAATATGCTTTAGGCTGTATTTATTATACATCATTTGTCTGTTATTGGCAACAAAAATGAAATATCTCTTGTAGTTAACTGCTCAAAGTGCTATAATTATTTCGAAACATTTTAAGGAGTTGTTAGTATGAAGAAACCCGGCAGAAATGATGAATGCTGGTGCGGAAGCGGCAAAAAATATAAAAAATGCCACATAGATTTTGATGAGAGAATCGAAGAAATCGAGGGCGAAGGTCATATCGTTCCCGACCACAGTATAATTAAAACTCCCGCTCAAATAGCAAAAATAAAAGAGAGCGCTAAAATCAATATCGCCGTTCTCGATTATGTTGCGGAGCACATAAAAGCAGGAATATCCACTGCCGAAATAGACCGCTGGGTACATGAGATCACATCAAAAATGGGAGGCATTCCCGCTCCCCTCAATTACGAGGGTTTTCCCAAAAGCGTTTGCACCTCACTTAATGATGAGGTTTGCCACGGTATTCCCTCTGAGGATATTATCTTAAAAGACGGTGATATAGTCAATGTTGACGTATCAACTAATCTTAACGGATACTATTCCGATTCTTCCAGAATGTTTTGTATAGGAGATGTAAGCGACGACAAAAAGCGCTTGGTTGATGTTGCAAAACAAGCTCTGGAAGTAGGATTAAAAGAGGTCAAGCCCTGGGGCTTTCTCGGCGATATGGGCCAGGCTATCAACGACTTTGTAAAAACGAACGGCTATTCGGTCGTCAAAGAGGTCGGAGGTCACGGTATCGGTCTGGAATTCCATGAGGAGCCTTGGGTCAGCTACGTTACGGAAAAAGGCACCGAGATGCTGATGGTGCCGGGCTTATGCTTTACGATTGAGCCGATGATCAATATGGGTAAATCGGATATTTTTACCGACGAGGAAAACGGTTGGACTATTTACACAAAAGACGGTCTGCCCTCCGCTCAATGGGAAATCCAGGTGCTCGTCACCGAGGACGGTTATGAAATAATAAGTTATTAAAAATCGGGGCAGATTTCTGTAATCTGTCCCGATTATTCTATAAGCCCGTATTTTGTTTTAACTCTGTCAAGTTTTTCCTGCATCGGCTGAGCAAGAAAGAACAGAAACGCCGCCGTCGAAAACGCGTGAATTATATCGTACGGGAGACCCTGAATGTAGAAGGTCATAATTATTTCGCGGTCAAACTGTGAACGCGAGAGCGCCCATGATGAAAAATTCATTATGCCGCCGTACACAATTATTGTAACAATAAAACCGAAAACGCAAAGCACTCCCCTATTTCTTGATAATAATCCCTTTTGA
>CAZVSQ010000069.1:0-3715 GCA_964629925.1 uncultured Ruminococcus sp. | reverse complement strand
CACGCCCGAGATAAATCCGATAATGCCTGCGGCGAACATCTGCCAGGGCGTCCATGCTCCCTGTCCGAAATAAATATTTGATACAAGCATGCTTACAGCGCCTACAATAAACCCTGTTTCACCGCCCAGAGCAACACCGCTGATTATTACCAGCGCCAGTACCGGTTTTATCTGCGGCAGCGCAGCGAATGCCGAGCGCCCTGCAACCGTAAGTGCGCACAAAACCGCAATTAGCACAAGCTCACGCGCCTGAGGTTTTCTTCCCTCAAACACAAGAAAGAAAGGTATCATGCATTCAATCAATACAAGCAACGAGATAAACAGATACTTTTGATCATAAAGATATACGCTGCCTATATAAATTGTAACTGGAATCAGCAGCAAAATCATTATTGCCGCTGTGATTGTCCGCTTTGAAAGCTTCTTTTTTGCAAATGCATCCTTCGGTTTTTCGGATATTGAGCCTGCAGCTATCATCAGCATAATAACAGGCACGGCTATAAAGCTGAAGTTAGCCAAAAGCGGAAGAGAATCCGCGGATAAAAAAGAGAGCAAATTCAAATTTTCAAGGATTCCGAAAATCAAAAGCAGAGCGCCGCCTATACAAAGCAATTTTTTCCAGAACGGCAGCTGCTTTTTTTGTTTAGCGTTTTTTATTTCAGGCAAATCTGTATGCGGAAAATCGGTATTATCATCGCTTGCTTCTCTTTTGCCTGTGCAGCAGTAAATAACATCCTCCGCGGTAACAGCGTCATCAATAATTCCGCGTGACATACGCGATGCTGCGGTAACATAAAAGCTGTTATTGTTAAAAAAAGTTCGCGGCGTATCATCTGCGACGATTTCCCTGTTGAACATAAGCGCACAGCGATGGGCGTTTTTGGCGCAGAATTCCAAATCATGGCTTACCATTACAACCGCTGTTCCGGAAGTTGTAAGTCTTTGTATTATTTTTGCGAACACTTCCTTAAATGCCGAGTCAAGTCCTTTTGTCGGCTCGTCGAGCAGCAAGATTTTAGGTTTAAGCAATAGCAGCTTTGCAAGCGCGGCTTTTTGCATTTCTCCGCCCGAGAGATCAAACGGATGGCGCAAAAGCAGTTTTTCAAGTCCGCATATACTTACTGTTTCCTTAAGCCTTTCTTCCCTCTCCGTTTTTGAGAGCTTTGTACCCTCAAACACTTCGGCTAAAGTTTCCAAAACTGTTTTGCCGTTTAATAGCGTTTGCGGATTCTGAGGTAGCGTTAAACATAATTCCTTTTCAGAAATTATTTTACCGCGATATGGTTTGTTATTTCCGTTTAAAAGGGAGAGCAAAGTGCTTTTTCCTGTTCCGTTTCCTCCCAGAACACATAAAAACTCACCGTAACGCACATCAATATTTATTCCCCTGATAATATCGGGTGAGTTCTTTTCGTATCTGAACCAAACGTTTTTAAGCTGAATTGTCGTATTTTTGCATGGCGGGATAATTTCATCATCGAGCATACGCAGCTCATTCTTTAATAATTAAGCTTCAAGCCACTCTTTGCCTTTAGTGATCGTTACCGGGCACCCGCTCTCCCCTTCCGATACGGCATCCCAGATCCGCATCGGCGCAGGAAGCGACAAAAAACATTTGCTGTTTGCTTTTTTTAGGTTAGTTCCGGTGTTTTCCGGAGTATCGTCTGAGATTATGCTTCCGTTTTCAATAACAAGTACTTTGTCGCTTATCGGGATAATGTCGTCAAGCCTATGCTCTGTTATGATAACCGTTGTTCCAAGCTCGCGGTTTATTTTCCTTAAGCAGGACAGGAATCCGTTTGCGGCTATCGGGTCAAGCTGAGAGGTAGGCTCGTCGAGCAAAAGCAGTTCGGGCTGCATCGCCATTACCGAGGCAAGATTTAAAAGCTGTTTTTGTCCGCCCGAAAGCTGAGTTACCTCACTGTCAAAAACCGATTGCATGCCAAAAAACGAGGCGGTTTCGGCAACACGGCGGTTGATTACATTATTCGGTAAGCCTAAGCTTTCAAGTCCGAAAGCCAATTCATGCCAGACCTTGTCAGTTACTATCTGTTTATCGGGCGACTGCTGTACAAAACCGATTTTTTTACTTTGTTCACGAAAAGAAAGTTTAGAAATATCTGTATTATTGAACTTTATAGTTCCTTTTTTATCACCGTGAGGCGCAAGTGCGGGCTTTAATTGTCTGAGCAGGGTGCTTTTTCCGCTTCCCGATATTCCGCAGAGCGTAACAAATTCTCCCTGCTTTATGGAGAAGCTGACGTCATTCAGAACATCGGATTCAGCTTCGGGATATCTGAAGCTCAGATTCTTGACTGTAACCGCTTCCAACGCAAGCCCTCCATTCCGTTTATCGCTATAGGCATCAGGCATAAAACAGCGTAAATACTATACAACAAAATGCTCATAACATCACTGAAATTGCCCTTGAATGACGGAAAATATCTGTATTTTACGCCTCCGAAGATAATAAGCATAATCAAGCCGATAACTTCCGAAAACATAATCGCAATAGATGCCGCGCTTCTCCCCTTTAGTCCATAGCCCCTGCCCTTCATGGAATCGGAAGTATCCAATGCGTTTTCCAGCGACCAACTAATCATTATTGAAAATACCCTTGCAGTCGTTTTTATTTGCCTTATAAGCGATTTTTTACCGCAAGTGGTGATTTGCTTCTGATACTGTTTAGTAAGCTTAAACTGAGCCGAAAAGCGCGGAATAAAACGGAGCGCCATAGAGAGCACTAATCCCAAAGCAGGAGCGATCCTGCCGAATAAATAGATCAGCTTATCGGAGGTCATCACTTTGTTAAAGCTGTGGAACCACAGAGCCACGGCACATACAAGCGCCGCTGTGGCAAAGCCGTAAACAATTGACTCCAGAGTAAGCGGATTATCCCACGGTAAATAGCAAATAATAGTTTTTCCTCTGTGATTGAACAGCGGATTAATAATAATCAGCATCAATGCAGTCGGAAGCAGAAATTTCAATCCGAAAAACGCAGCCTTTTTTCCGCTTACTGCTACCGCGTTCACAAAAGCGCAAAGCAAAGAAATCATCAGACAAACAGGGTGCATATAAAACATTGAAAAAATAATTACCGCCGAAAAATACACAATGTTAGTTACAGGGTGCAATTTTGAAAATGAATTTTTCATATCATTCCTACTTGCTATAATTTGAGCCGCCTATATCGTGCCCCAAATCGCAGGTGTAAAGCCACTCTATTACATCGCCGCTTTTAACATCATAAAGCGAGCAGCCGTAGTTTGGAAATTTACCGTTCACACGGTACATCCAGCCTGAATTTGAACCTGCCGAAAATTCAAATAGATTCCCTATTCCTTCGATATATGCCGTGTTGTAGATGGGCGCGGTACTGAATTCCATATGAATACCGCGCGCCTTGCACTCGCGCTTCAGCACATCAAAAACGCTGTCGCCAGCCTCAAAATTAACGGTTACGGGTGATAGTATCCAACCGTCAGACGGAACAAGCTCGCGGTCGTCTTCATCAAGCTTGCTCATGTTATTCAGGAGAGTCGCGCAGGAGATGGATATCGTACAGCGCTTAACAGCTTCTGTCGGTTTTGCTTGTTGAGGCTTTGTTGT
Organism: uncultured Ruminococcus sp.; assembly: GCA_964629925.1. GTDB lineage: Bacteria > Bacillota > Clostridia > Oscillospirales > Acutalibacteraceae > Ruminococcoides. Next base: position 103 of record CAZVSQ010000069.1, on the reverse strand, counting down.
ACTTGGCGGATTTGTAGTCGGCTCAATTGTTTTTTTCGGATTTGCAGGCTTTTCCGCCGAGGTAGTTTTTGGTACGGAAGTCGTTGCGGGCTCGGTTGATTTG
>CAZVSQ010000068.1:0-8983 GCA_964629925.1 uncultured Ruminococcus sp. | reverse complement strand
GCCACCCTGCCGACAACATCAGCGTGTGAAATTCACCAGAATATTATACAACACCGTAAAGATGTTGTCAATAGTTTTTTTGGCATTTATTACGGGTTTTTACGTTTTTATGAACTTTCCTATTTAAAAAATAACAGGAAGCTCATAAGGATCAAAATAAAACGTGGTGCCTATTTTATAAGTGTTTTCATACTCCGCAAGATATTCCTGGATAGCGGTCGCGTCATTAATGCTCAAACTGCCTTTAGAGGTAACCGAGGCGCGTATAGCTATGCTGCCGTTGGGATCATCCTGAAACTGAGCGATAACGCGCTGGATAGTTGTTACATCTTTTATCGAAATAACTTCGTCTCCGTTTGCGTCTCCCTTGACATACATAACATAGGCGGCTTGTGAAACAATAGCTGAAAACACAATGATAACAATAGCAAGAGCAATACCGAAAAATCTGGCTGCGGTTTTCATATTATCCTCCTATAAAAAGTCAATTATATACGGTTATTAACATTATATATAAAAACCATCTCAAATGCAAGCAAAACAAGATAAAAAACAAGGCAGAAAGCAATTTTTTACCTCCTGCCTGAGTAATTATCCAATCGTCTCACTGTCTTTTAGCTTTTTGCGCTTGATGACTTTAAGACGGCTGAACTCTTCCCTGTCCTTTTCGTCGAGGGCGTCGGTGATAAACTTCACCGTTTCCTCAAAGCGCGGTATCATAATGTTTTTAAGGGCGTTGGCGCGCTTCTGAGTTTTCTTGATTGAATTTGCGAGGCGGTAAACGCTGTTCTCTATCTCGGCAAGCTCGACCGTGAGCGTCTTTACCTTGGTAAACAGTATAAACGTCTTGTCAACGGCGGCGTTTGTTGTGCGTGTGCCGTAATGCAGGTAATTGCAGTTTTCGCTTTCCTCAATTGTAAGAATGGGTATCTCCACGCCCATTACGCTGCGCGAGTCAAGATGAAGCCCGTCCTCTATCGGGACAGCCTTTGAAATATCCTCGCAAAAGCCGTTTGAGATGTTGGCGGTCTGAAGGGCAAAATACGCCTCCTCATAAGCGTTGTCTATCTGCTGCTGGATAGCGTTTGCGTGGTCGATAAGCGTCATCATCTCGCGGATAAGGATATTGCGCTTGCGGTCAAGCAGCTCATAGCCGTTTTTGGCAAGAGCCAGCGACTTTTTAGCGTTCATCAGATTGCCCTTGGTGGGCACTGCCTGTACAGCCATAGCTACACCCTCTTAACCCTTGTAGTACATGTCGAGCACAGCGTCGTCAACACGGTCAAGCTCGGCTCTGGGCAGAGTTGAAAGCAGCTCCCAACCCAAGTCAAGGCTCTGCTCAATGCTTCTGTTCTCGGTAAAGCCCTGGTTTACAAAGCGTGACTCAAACAGCCTGCCGAACTCGATATACTTTTTGTCAATAGGCGACAGCTCCTCCTCGCCTATTACCGAGGCAAGCGCTCTGGCGTCGATAACCTTTGCGTACGAGGCAAAAAGCTGGTTTGCGAGCGCCTGGTGGTCGCCTCTGGTGTAGCCCTCGCCTATGCCGTCCTTCATAAGACGTGAGAGCGACGGCAATACGCTTACGGGCGGATACAAGCCTTGTCCCTGGAGCGTGCGGTCGAGCACTATCTGCCCCTCGGTGATGTAGCCCGTAAGGTCGGGTATCGGGTGGGTGATGTCGTCGTTGGGCATTGTCAAAATAGGTATCTGAGTAACCGAGCCCTGACGTCCCTTTACCATGCCGGCTCTTTCATAAAGCGAAGCGAGGTCTGAGTACAGATAGCCCGGATAGCCCTTTCTGCCGGGGATCTCGCCCTTTGAGGACGAGAACTCGCGCAGAGCCTCGGCGTATGAAGTCATATCCGTCATAATGACGAGGATATGCATGTCAAGCTCAAAGGCGAGGTACTCCGCGACCGTCAGCGCACATCTCGGGGTGAGGGTACGCTCGATGATAGGATCGTTGCTCAGATTTAAAAGCATTACAACTCTGGAAAGAACTCCGCTCTCCTCAAAGCTTTTGCGGAAGTACTCGGCTACGTCCTTCTGAACGCCCATTGCGGCAAAAACAACGCCGAAGTTGCTGCTGTCGGCTCCGCTGATCTTAGCCTGGCGGACTATCTGAACCGCCAGGTCGTTGTGAGTCATGCCCGAGCCGGAGAAGATGGGGAGCTTCTGACCGCGGATAAGAGTCATAAGCGTGTCGATGGTCGAAATACCCGTGTTGATGTAGTTTTTGGGGTAAACGCGCGACACGGGATTTATCGGGGTGCCGTTGATGTTCGCCTTTTTTACGGGGAAAATATCGCCCAGCCCGTCGATAGGTCTGCCGGCGCCGTCAAGCACTCTGCCGATGATCTCGGGAGAAAGCGGCATTTCCATGGGGTGGCCGGTAAGGCGCGTGCGGGTATTTTTAAGGCTTATGCGCCTTGTGCCCTCAAACACCTGAACAACTATCCTCTCGCCGTCGATCTGAACAACACGTCCCTGTCTTGAAGAGCCGTCCTCAAGCTTTATGTCTACGATCTCTTCGTTGGAAACGCCCTTAACTCCGTCCATGACAATAAGCGAGCCGTTTATTTCCTTTACGCCTACATAATCAATAATCAAAGCGTTCCCTCCTTACTGCAGTAATGTGCCGAGCTTTTCGTCGATTTCGGCATTGTATTCGTCGAACATCTCAAGGCGGCTGTTCGGGATGTCGTATTTCATCTTGGTAAGCTTGTCAAACAGCCCAAGCTCGATTATCTTTGAGATGGGAATGCCGCGCGCGACAACTTCCTTTGCCTTTTCGTGCAGGTGCAGAATGACCTTCATCATCTGATTTTGCTTTTCAATCGGAACATAGGTGTACTCGGCGTGGAAGGCGATTTGCTGCAAAAAGCCTACGCGGATAGCCCTTGCGGTTTCGATAACAAGCTTCTGGTCGTCGGGCAGAACGTCCGAGCCGATGAGCTTTACTATTTCCATAAGCGAGCTTTCTTCCTGCAAGAGCGCGCTTATGCTGTTTCTGTACTCGATAAAGTCCTCTCCAAGGTTCTCTTTGAACCACGGGTCGAGGTCGTTAAAATACTCGCTGTAGCTGTCGATCCAGTTGATAGCGGGATAGTGTCTGGCGTAAGCGAGCGCCTTGTCAAGCGCCCAGAAAACGCGGGTAAAGCGCTTGGTGTTTTGGGTGACCGGCTCCGAGAAGTCGGAGCCTTGGGGAGAAACGGCTCCGATAAGAGTGACGCTTCCCTCTCCGCCGCTGAGCACATCGGCGCGTCCGCCGCGCTCATAGAACTCCGCAAGACGCGACGGCAGATAAGCCGGGAAGCCCTCCTCGGCGGGCATTTCTTCAAGTCGACCGGATATCTCACGCAGAGCCTCAGCCCAGCGCGAGGTCGAGTCAGCCATCATGGCTACATGGTAACCCATATCGCGGTAGTACTCGGCAAGCGTGATCCCCGTGTAGATAGACGCCTCACGCGCCGCAACGGGCATGTTTGAGGTGTTTGCGATAAGCACTGTCCTGTCGGTCATGGGGCGGTTGGACTTCGGGTCGATAAGCTCCGAGAACTCGTCGAGCACCTGGCTCATCTCATTGCCGCGCTCGCCGCAGCCGACATAGATTATGATATCCGCGTCGCACCATTTTGCGAGCTGGTGCTGGTTCATCGTTTTGCCGGTGCCGAAGCCGCCCGGGATAGCCGCTGTACCGCCCTTTGCTATCGGGAAAAGCGTGTCCATAACGCGCTGTCCGGTGATGAGCGGGATCGACGGCGTAAGCCTTGTTTTGACAGGCCTTGCGGTTCTTATAGGCCACTGCTGACATAAGGTGAGCTCGTGCCTCTCGCCCATGTCGTCCTCGATAACCGCCACGGTATCGTGGATCTTATATTCGCCGTCGGGCTTTGCCTCTTTAACAACGCCCGAAAGCGAGGGGTGCACCATAAGGCGGTGCTCAATAATAGGCGTTTCCGGCAGAGTGGCGTATATCTGACCGCCCTCAAGCCTGTCGCCCGCTTTTATTTTCATTGTTACGTTCCAAAGCTTTTCGGTGTCAAGCGATGAAACGGCGGCGCCTCTGCTGATGAAAACGCCCGACTTCTCCTCAATAGCCTTTAAAGGGCGCTCGATACCGTCGAAGATGTTGTCGAGGATCCCGGGGCCGAGCAGTACGTTCATCGGAGCGCCCGTGCCGGTAACCGGGTCGCCGGGCTTAAGACCGGTTGTTTCCTCATAAACCTGGATAGTGGTGAGCTTGTCGGTGATGCCGATTATCTCGCCTACAAGGTTCTGCTCGCCGACATGCACCATTTCCATCATCTCAAAGCTGTCGGTATTTTTTACGGTGACAACAGGACCGTTGATTCCGTATATTACATTATTGTTCATATTCATTCACTCTTTCGAACTATTAGAGTACGGAAAGCGCTGCGTTTTCAACAAACCATTCGCGCTGCGCCTCAAGCTTTGCGTCAAGGGTTTCATCAGCTATGATCCCTTTGCTTTGACAATAACCTTTTAAGCCGCCGATTTTAATGGATTTGTCGGCTTTTACCTCGGTCTCGCCGCTGAAAAACGCCTTCAGCTCACCGGCGCTTTGAAGATCGCGCTCATTGAGGTACAGCACGCAGCCGCAGCCGTCAAACACCTCGGCTATAGCCTTGGCGCTCTCTTTGAGCTTTTCACGGTATTCGGCGGTTTTTGTGTAGTCGCTCAGCTTATCCGAAGCGAGCCTGAAAACCTCCTCCGCCATTACGGAGCGCTCCAAAAACAGCTTTTTCTGCCCTTCCTGAGTCGCTTTAGCAAGCTTAGCGGTCTGGCGGTTGTGGGTTTCGGCGAGCTTTTGCTTTTTAACGCGCTCGCTGTCAAGCTTAGCCTTTGCCTCGGCCTCTTTAAGGCGCTCGGTTTTAAGCTGCTTTACCTCGCCCGCCATCGCCCTTTTCTGCGCGTTGGCGTATCTTTTTATAGCTTTTAAAAAATTATCCGTTTTATTTTCCGGCATAAGTTTACCTCCCGGATTCCGTAATAACGTTTACAGCTTAACGCCTATAGCGTCCTGTACATATTTGGTGATGCTGTCCTTTGTTCTGCCGTTGCCGTGACGGTCGGGTATCTCGACGATCAGCGGCTTTTTACGGTTGAGCTTAAGGTCGTAAACGATGTCGGGGCAAAGCGAAACAAGCTTTTCGGTCATAAGGATAACCGCTATATCTTCGCGCTCCATCGCCTGCATCAGCTCACGCCTCACCTCGTCCTCCTCGTGTACCACAACACCCGGAACGCCCGCAAAGCGCATACCCATTTTGGTATCGACGTTATCACTGATCAAATAGAATTTCATTATAAATCACTTAACCGATCTTAGAAAGAATCATAATTGAAATAAGCATACCGTAAAGAGCGATACCTTCGCCCAGAGCAACAAAGATAATAGCCTTACCGAAGGCCTTGGGGTCCTCGCTTGTAGCGCCGATAGCAGCCGGAGCCGCGTTGCCTACCGCGATACCGCCGCCGATGCATGAAATGCCCGTAGCGGCTGCCGCGCCTATGTAAGCCATTCCGTCAGCGCCCGATGAAGCAGCCGAAGCGTCGCCTGTAGCCGCGCTTACGGCAAACGGGCAGATAAGGCATACGGCAAATACAAAAGCGAATGAAGCAAGCTGCATAAGAATAGTTCTTTTTCTGCTTTTTCCGTGCGATACCGCCTTAACGGCGATAAGAACGGAAACAATGAGAAATGTTACGGGTAAAGCCATGAATAAGAAATCAAAAACAGACATAATAAAACCTCCAAAAATCATTCCATATTTATTTTTACGGGTTCAAAGGGTTTGCCCTCGCCCGAATAAAAGCGGCTGAACATCTCGTAATATTCAAGCCTTAATACCTGAATAGCTACAAGGAGCGCCTCAAGCACCATTACAAGCGCGTTGCCCAATACGACAACCACCCAGTAGCCGACGCCTCCCACGGTTTCGGCAAGCACGAACACAACAAGCATCATTCCGGCGTGAACAAGCACGAACGCGCCCACACGCAAAAAGCTCATGGTGTTGGTGACATAGCCCAGAAGAACCTCTATCGACTCAAAAAGGTTCTCTACGATATAGCCGCCCCAGCTTTCGGGCTGCCAGTGTTCCTCGCCGTTAACCAGGTCGCCCAGCGGTTCGGCAAAGAAAATAAGCAAAAACGGCAGCACTATAAGCCCCAGGATATACGGCAGCGTCATAACGTGAACGCCCAGGAAAATCTCAGCCGTAAGGCCGAACACCAGCGAGCCGTAGAAGATTATTCCGGCGACTCCGCTTGTGCCAAACAGCGCCCTGCCGTAGTTTTTCTGCCTTAGCGACGTGTAAACATTCAAAAACATCGCAACTATAAGCAGGAACACGCCCAAACCGATAGCGCCCAAAATTATTGTATTGATATTTTTTGACGCCATTACCTCAATGGGCTTTTCGTCAAAGCCTATGAATTTATACATCGGGTCAAGCAGCCGTTCAAAGCCGAACACGCTTCCGAATACAGTGCCGAATACCATTGCGGAAATGCCGCACGGGAACAGGATTTTGCCTATCGGCATTTTTTTGAGCTTCCACATAAGCATTCCGGCGACAGCCAGGAAAAAGCCCTGTCCCACATCGGCGAACATTATTCCGAAGATGACGGTATATGTTATTGCGACAAACACCGTGGGGTCTATCTCGTTGTATTTAGGCATGCCGTACATGCCGGTGTAGAACTCAAACGGCTTTGCCAGGAAACAGTTTTTCAGCTTGACGGGCGGATTTTTGTCAAGCTCCTCTTTTGCGTTTGAAAAGTCAAGCTCTACGCTCCTGATTTTTTTAAGCCGCTGCTTAAGCTGCTTTTCGTCTGCCGACGGTACCCAGCCAACGATTATAAAGCTGTTGTCGTGCTGCAGCGCCTTGCCGCGGATACTTGAGTACAGGTAAAGCTCCTCAAGCTTTGACAAATAGCGCGTAATGCGGTCAAAATTATCGTCAAGATACTTGTCAAGCTCGCCCTGAGCGCCTCTCAGCTTTTGCTTTAAAAGCGGTATCTCCTTTTCGTAGCCCTCGATTTTCATTTTCGGGGTCTCGTTGTCGCCCACCAAGTCGGCAGGCTCAAAATACAAGCCGTCAAAGATCTTATCTATCTCCTCAAGCTCCTCCTTGGGGGCAAAATAAACGCCCCAGCTGTGGGTTTTGTCCTTGGTACACACGGCAAAATCAACGTATTCGTTGTCCTTGTACGCCTCAAGCTTAATAATGCTGTCGTTGGGCAGCCTGCCGAAGCGCGCCTTCATGTACCTCATGCCGATAACCTTTTCGATCTCAACATCCAGCCCGGAAAAATGACGGCAAACGCTGAGGTTCTTCTCAGCCTCGTCAAGCTCTGCGCGGCATACCTCGCGCCTGTCGATAAGGTCGTCGATATCCGCCGTGACGGTTTTGGAAAAGCTGTCAAGCTCCTCAAAAGAAGGGCTGAAATCGCTTACGTCCCTCAGCGGAAATCTTCGCTTTGTCCGGTTAAGCACGGATTTGAGATTTGTCAGAGGCTCGGCATAGTTGTTTTTTGTCTGCAGGTGTGTAAAGTCCTTTACGTCGGGATAAAAGTTGTTTACCTCGTCGGGATGGAACACGCCCGATTCACCAAGTACCGTGATCACCTCGTCGATATGGTTCATTAGACCGATGACGTTCACGGCCTGCATTGATGATACTGCCAAAGTCTGCTCACCTCTTTTTTACAGTCAGTGAATTATTAAAGACTGAATTGTTTTTTGGTCATGCTGATAGCGGATACCCTCTATCAGCGCGATAACGTTCATCAGCTCTGTTTCTGAGAGAAGCATGAACGAGATCATCACGACCGACGGATTGTTTGAAAAATGAATGTTCTTTTTAGCCAGCCTGTACTGCACGCGCGGCGTTATGTCGCTTGCGTGGGTATAGCCGATCTTGCCTATAAGCCTGCCGCAGCCCGTGCTCTGCATTATGCCGAAAACCTCGGCCGAGGACTGAGCCTCGCACATCCTCTCGATAAGCTTGGGAGAAAGCGAGCTGAACTCGGAAAGCATATTCGATTTGATTATTTCGGGCGGCAGATCATAGTACTTTTTCAAGCGCAAGATCCTTGAAAAAATGCTGTAATCGTTTATAGTGTAGAACAGCGAAAGAAGCTCGCGCTGCTCCTGCCCCTTTGTTTTTGATTTTATCAGCTCATGCATGTGCATTATAACGTGGGCATAAAGCTTATTTTCGATATCCGACACCGCTAGCCTGCCCTTTTCATCGGGGCGAAAGTCCTTTAAAATAGCGTAATAGGACGTATTTTTGAGCGCCTCAAGAAACTCGCCGTAATCCCGGGCGTTTGCAAGCCTGTTTACGTCTATCTCGGTGTGCTTTGACAAAAACGCCGGGAACTGAAAAATAAACTTGTCGGTCGAATTGGCGTTGAGCAAGATCATAAAGCGCACTATCTGCTCGACCTCGGTTTTTTCGACGACATAGCGTGAAAAGCCCGCGCTCAGGTTTGAATCGTAGCGGCACAGCGAATCGAACTCGTCAAACAGATATTGCCTCAGCCTTAGCTCAAGCCACCCTCTGTGAACGTCGCGCTCGTTGACGTCGGACAAAACCGAAGCGTAATGGGTGTGCGACTTTAAATACACCATGACCTCGGCAACGCTTTGGCACGCGATAAGGTTTGAGTAGTCGCGGTCGGTAAGAAACTTTCCGTACTTAGCCCGCGCCTTTGCCGAAACGGCGTAAGATGTTGCGGACATACAGCCACCTCCTAAGTCAGCCTACGACACGGCTGACGATTTCGTCTACCCATCTGTCGCGGTTTTGGTCGTAGTCTGCTCTCAGCTTGATAAGCGCCGACTCCTGCTTTGCGGATATCTCGTTTATTTTGCGTTCGGTGCGCTTTTCAAGATAAGCGACGTTTTTTTCGACCACTACCATAGCCTGATCCATATATTTTTTAT
>CAZVSQ010000067.1:0-8983 GCA_964629925.1 uncultured Ruminococcus sp. | reverse complement strand
CCCATGAACGGAATACAGCCTTGATAGCTCCCATGAGCTGCTCCTTAGGATCGTCGGGGAAGTCCGCGCCGATCTTCTCTTTATATTCAGCCTTGAACTGAGTAGCGAGCTCCTTGAGGTCGTCAGCGTCAAGATCAACGTCCTGAGTAACGCCCTTCTTCTCCTTCATCTGGTCGATGAGCTCTTCAAAATATTTCTTACCAACTTCCATAACTACGTCGGAATACATCTGAATGAATCTTCTGTAGCAGTCCCAAGCCCAACGGGGGTTGCCGCTCATCTCAGCGATGGTGTTGACAACAGTCTCGTTAAGACCGAGGTTGAGGATTGTATCCATCATACCGGGCATAGAAGCTCTTGCGCCTGAACGAACCGATACGAGCAGGGGGTTCTCTTTATCGCCGAACTTTTTGCCGGTGATCTCTTCCATCTTTACGATGTACTCGTTGATCTGTCCCTGGATCTCATCGTTGATCTTTCTGCCGTCCTCATAGTACTGAGTACAAGCTTCTGTTGTAATTGTGAAGCCCTGGGGTACGGGAAGTCCCATGCTGGTCATTTCAGCAAGGTTAGCGCCCTTACCGCCGAGGAGCTCACGCATGTTTGCGTTACCTTCTGAGAAAAGGTAAACCCATTTTCTTGCCATAGTGGTAGTCCTCCTATAATAAGTTTTGTAGTGGCTGCGGCTGACCGTTAAAGCCGCCGACATATCTAAGCCTAACAAATATTATACCAAAGATTACAGAAAATAGCTACATGTTTTTGGAATTTTTTTCAAATTTTTTCTTATAAAAAACACATGTAATTTTTATTAATATTGTATAAATCGTTTAATTTGCGATTAAAAGGCGATTTTTTGAAAATATGACTTGAATTTTCAATTTTTTATGCGATAATATGATTGGGTATAAAAAGCCCTATTTATCTTAATTTTTGCGAGGAATAACATGAGTAATTGCGCAATAATTCTGGCAGGCGGCGAGGGCAAAAGGATGAAATCCGACAAGCCGAAGCCCATGTCTTTAGTGCTTGGCAAGCCTATGCTCCAATGGGTGATTTCCGCCCTAAAGCAGTCGGGTATCGACGATATCTGTGTTGTAAAAGGGTACCACAAGGAATACATCGAGGAATATCTTGATACGCTCGATTTCCCGGTAGAGAGCGTATACCAAAAGGAGCGCCTGGGAACAGGCCACGCCGTTATGATGGCGAAGGACTTTTTGAAAAAGCACGACGGCAACGTTGTGATCCTCAACGGCGACGCGCCTTTTATGACGAGCAAAACAATAAAGAATTCGCTTGAGCAGCATACAAACGCGGGCTGCGCGGCTACTGTGATCTCGGCTGAGCTTGACGACGCCACCGGCTACGGAAGGATCGTCCGCGATGAAAACGGCAACCTTAAAGCTATCGTTGAGCACAAGGACGCCGACGAGGAAACTCTGAAGATAAACGAGGTAAACTCGGGCGGTTACTGGTTTGACTGTCAGCTGCTTTTAGGCGTGCTCGACAAAATCAAATCCGACAACGCCGCCGGCGAATACTACCTTCCCGACGCTATCGAGCTTTTGCTCAGCGAGGGCAAGACCGTAGGCGCTTTTACCGCCGAATGCAGCGACGCGGTGCTCGGGGCAAACGACCCTGAACAGCTTGAAGAGCTCAACCAAATCGCCAAAGCCAAGGGGTATAACTGCTAATTGCATTATAAAAAATTTTAATATAAGCTACAGAGAAACAGGAAAAGGAGAACAACAATGAACTTTCACGGAAAAGACATCAAAATCTTCTCGGGCAACTCTAACGTTGACGTAGCGCAGGGAATCGCGGGCTGTCTGGGCACTCCGCTCGGCAAAAGCGACTGCACTCATTTTTCGGACGGTGAGATCGCCGTTTCACTGCACGAGTCTGTTCGCGGCAGCGACTGCTTTATCGTTCAGTCGACCTGCACGCCCGTCAACGACAACCTGATGGAAATGCTTATCATGATAGACGCCATGAAACGCGCTTCCGCAGCAAGAATTACCGCCGTTATGCCCTACTTCGGCTACGCCCGTCAGGACAGAAAGGCTAAAGCGAGAGATCCGATTTCGGCAAAGCTCTGCGCGGACATCATCACTACCGCGGGCGCCGACCGTGTTTTGACAATGGACCTGCACGCAAACCAGATCCAGGGCTTTTTCAACATTCCCGTTGACCACCTTCACGGCGCGGGCATCCTCGCTAACCACATGAAGGAAAAAATCGGCGGCAACTTTGACGACTTCATCGTTGTTTCCCCCGACTTAGGCTCTGTAACCCGTTCAAGAAACTTCGCTTCAAAAATCAACACAGGTCTTGCCATCATCGACAAGCGCAGACCCAAGGCAAACGTTTGCGAGGTAATGAACATCATCGGCGACGCCAAGGGCAAGAAAGTAATCCTTGTTGACGATATGATCGACACCGCCGGCACACTTTGCAACGCGGCTAACGCTATCGTTGAAAAGGGCGGCGCTACCGAGGTTTACGCCTGCGCTACCCACGCGGTTCTGTCGGGACCCGCTGTTGAGAGGATCAAGAACAGCGCTATCAAGGAAGTTATCCTGCTCGACACCATTCCCGTTCCCGAGGAGAAGATGATCGACAAGTTCACCATCCTCCCCACCGCTCCCGTTTTTGCGGAGGCTATCGCAAGAATCTACAACGACAAGCCCTTTACAGCGGCGTTCAGCTGATTCGACGGGTTTTTCGTAAGGAATTATTTATAATTAAAGAAGCGTTACAGGCGGACTTTTGCAAAGTCCGCCTTTGCGGCTATATCGCATAACACGAAAGGGAAATTATGTTTGGAAGAAATAAGCCGGGCGCTGCCGAGTACCTGATAGTCGGCTTGGGCAATCCCGACAAAAAGTATGAAAACACGCGGCACAACTGCGGCTGGCTTGCGCTCGATTACATCGCCGACAAGCTGGGCGTAAGGGTAAACAAAATAAAATACAAAAGCTTTGTGGGCGAGGCTGAAATAAACGGCAAAAAGGCTCTGCTTATGAAGCCTACCACTTACATGAACAACAGCGGCCAAGCGGTTGTTGAGGCGATGAACTTCTACAAAATCAAGCCGGAAAACGTCATTGTTATTTTTGACGACGTATCGCTTGACGTCGGCAAAATGAGGATACGTCAAAAGGGCAGCGACGGAGGTCAGAAAGGGATGCGCAGCATCATTTACCTGAGCGGCAGCGACGCTTTTCCGAGAATAAAAATCGGAATCGGCGCAAAGCCCAACCCCAACTGGGACTTGGCTGACTGGGTGCTTTCAAAATTCACCGACGACGAGCGCAAAACGCTTGATAAGATGTTTGAAAACGCGTATGAGGCGGTAAAGCTGATCACCGACGGTAAAATCGACAGGGCTATGAATATATTTAATTAGGTTTTACTCGCAGGGGCAACCCTTGCGGTTGCCCGTTCCCCGCAGTTTATCTGTGGGGAAATTGACAGCCGCAAGGGCTGTCACTACACTAAAACAGTAAGGTACTTTATGAACAAAACCAATTTCCTCCCCGAGGTTTTCGGGCGCAACAGCGCCTTTCGGAATCTTCTGAAAAACTCAAAAACGGGAAAATCACTTTGCGTTTCGGGGCTTTTTCCCGTCGCAAAGGCAAATTTAATAAACGCCTTGTGCCGCGCCAAGAAAAAGACGGCGCTGTGCATCGCCTCGGATGAGCGCGAGGCTCAAACTCTGTGCAACGATTTGTGCTGCATGGGGCTTTCGGCGCTTGTGTACCCGGTGCGCGACTACAACTTTCTTGAAGAAATAAGCAGCCGTTCGCACGAGTACGAGCACCAGCGCTTAAAGGTGCTGTTAAAGCTCATTGAGGGCGAGTGCGACGTGGCGATCGCCTGCGTCGACGCGGCGTGTCAGCTCACCGTCCCCAAAAGGGTGCTGAGCGACACGGTGCTGGAGCTTGCCGAGGGCAAGGAGATACCGATTGAAAAGGCGGTGCGTACGCTTACACTGCTGGGCTATGAGCGGTTTGACGCGGTCGACGGCAACGGCCAGTTCTCGCTTCGCGGCGGAATCCTGGACTTTTTTATGCCCGACAGCGAGTACCCCCTGCGCGCCGAGTTCTGGGGCGACGAGATATGCGACCTGAGCTACTTTGATTTGGAAACACAGCGACGCTTTAAAAAGGCGGGCAATATACGCCTTACACCCTCAACGGAAATCATAATCGAGGACAGGGCGGCTCTCGCGGATAAAATCACTCACAAGGCAGGGCTTTTGCGCGGAAAAACCGCCGCGATCGCGAGAGAGCGGCTTTACGGCGAGGCGGAAAGGCTGCGCTCGGGCGCGGTTTTGGCTAACGCCGACAAGTTTATAAACCAAATATACGACAAGCCCGAGTGTCTGCTCGACTACATCAGCCGTGACAGCCTGCTGTTTTTGAGCGAGTTTTCAAATGTGCGCGACCGCGGCAAGGCTATGGATTACCAGAATTCCGAGCAGCTCACCCAGTACTTCAAGGACGGCGTTCTGGCGCGCGGCTTCGACCGCTTCTCGCTGACCTTTAACGAGTGCATGGAGTTTTTCGCCGCTCACGGCACGATTGTGCTGGAAAGCTTTGTTCACGGCAGCATTCCTCTGCCGCTTAGCGACGTCATCAGCTTTTCGGCAAAGCAGCTCAGCCAGTGGAACGGCTCTTACAAGCAGCTCACCGAGGATCTGCGCGGGCTTAACACCCCCGATTCGAGCGGCGTTGTGCTTGCCGGAACAGGCAAGGCTGCAAACAACCTTGTTGAAAGCCTTAAATCAGACGGCTATAACGCCGAATTCACAAAAGTTCTGCCGAAAGCCGAGCGCGGCGTGATTTATGTAATGGAAGGCGCTTTGAGCGCGGGCTTTGAGCTTCCCTCGGAAAAGTTTTTCCTGATAAGCTACGGACAGGCGGCTTACCGCCCGCAAAAAAAGCCCAAGCGCAAAAAGGAAGGGCAGGAAATCTACAATCTGTCCGAGCTTTCCGCGGGCGATTACGTCGTTCACAGCGTTCACGGAATAGGCGTTTTCGGCGGGATCAGGAAAATCGACACCCACGGGATCACCAAGGACTACATAAAAATCGACTACGCAAAGGGCGACGTGCTTTATGTGCCCGTAACCCAGCTTGACATGGTCGCTAAATACATAGGCGCTCAAGAAAACAGCCGCGTAAAGCTCAGCCGCCTTGGCTCGGGCGACTGGCAAAAGGCTAAATCCCGCGTAAAGTCGTCCGTAAAGGACATAGCCAAGGAGCTTATCGCCCTTTACTCGGCGCGAATGAAGGCAAAGGGCTACGCGTTCTCGCGCGATAACGAGTGGCAGCGTGATTTTGAGGCTAAATTCGAGTACGAGGAAACCCCCGACCAGCTCACCTGCGCTTATGAGATAAAGCGCGATATGGAGCGCACCGCGCCGATGGACAGACTGCTTTGCGGCGACGTCGGCTTCGGAAAAACCGAGGTAGCGCTCAGGGCGGCATTCAAATGCGTGTCCGACAGCAAGCAGTGCGCGCTGCTCTGCCCCACCACGATCCTGGCGTGGCAGCACTACCAGACCGTATGCAAGCGGTTTGAGGGCTATCCTGTCCGCATTGAGCTTCTCTCGCGCTTCAGAACCGCCAAGCAGCAAAAGGAGATCCTTGAAAAGCTGAAGCGCGGCGAGATAGATATGGTCGTAGGCACTCACCGCCTTGTGCAAAAGGACGTTGTGTTCCGCGATTTGGGGCTTGCGATCATCGACGAGGAACAGCGCTTCGGCGTTCAGCAAAAGGAGCGCTTCAAGGAGCTTGTAAAGAATGTAGACGTGCTTACGCTCTCCGCAACCCCTATTCCCCGAACGCTCAACATGGCAATGAGCGGATTGCGAGATATGAGCGTGCTGGAGGAGGCTCCGCTGAACCGTCAGCCCGTACAGACCTATGTACTGGAGCACGACGAGGCGGTCGTCAACGAGGCGATAAGGCGCGAGCTGAGGCGCGGCGGTCAGGTATTCTACCTGCACAACAACGTTGAGTCCATAAGCTCAGCCGCCAACCGCATCCATGAGGCGATTCCCGAGGCGAGGATAGCCATAGGCCACGGCAAGATGAACGAGCAGGAGCTCAGCGAGGTGTGGCGGCAGATGCTTGCCCAGGAGGTGGACGTGCTTGTGTGCACAACCATCATCGAAACGGGCGTCGATTTGCCTAACGCCAACACGCTTATCATAGAAAACGCCGACTGCATGGGGCTTTCACAGCTTCATCAGCTCAGGGGACGGGTGGGCAGAAGCGCGCGCCGCGCCTACGCTTACTTTACCTTCCGCCGCAGCAAGGTTTTAAGCGAAATACAGCAGAAGCGCCTTGAAGCGATAAGGGAATTTACCGAGTTCGGCAGCGGATTTAAAATTGCCATGCGCGACCTTGAGTTAAGGGGCGCGGGCAACATCATGGGCGCTCAGCAGCACGGTCACATGGAGAGCGTCGGCTACGACATGTACCTAAAGCTTTTGGGCGAGGCTGTAAGCGAGGAACGCGGTGAAACGCCAAAGACCGACAGCCTTGACTGCCTTATCGACATCTCGGTTGACGCCCACATACCCGAGGATTACGTTGAGAGTCTGACGCTCAGGCTCGACGTTTACAGGCGCATTGCCGACATAAGGAGCATTGAGGACAGCGAGGACGTCAAAGACGAGCTTTGGGACCGCTTTGGAAGGATCCCCAAGTCGGTGCTGGGGCTTATTGACATTGCGCTTATACGCAACAGAGCGCACGCTATGGGCGTTTATGAGATACGCCAGAACGACAGCGCCATTCTGCTTTACGTCAAGGAGTTAAAGTCGCCTGCCGTTGCTGATCTGCTTATCGCGCTTAACGGCAAGGCGTCGCTCAACGCGGGCGCAAAACCGTTCTTATCGGTCAAATGCCAAAGCGGCAGCGAAGCTATCCCTACCTTGAAGCGGATTTTCGGTTTGAGCCGCAAATAATCCAAAAGTTTTTTGCCGAAAAAGCATAAAAATTTTGATAAATTATAGACATTTGCGAAAAAAATGTGTATAATTATATGGTACGCACCCAGAGCATGGGCAATAAACTAATAAGGATGGTATAAATTATGAAACCGACAGTAAAAGTTCTTTCTCTGTTGCTTGCCGTAATGATGCTGTTTACGGCGTTTGCTTCAGGCTGCACCATTAGCAAGGAATGGTGCTACAAGACAGACGACGACAAGCTGGATATCGGCGTATATATTTACGCGCTCTATAACGCATATAACCGCGCTCAGTCTTATGCCGAAAAGCTCGACGACTATGATCCCTCAAAGGATTCATGGCTTGACATGGAGATCACCGACGACGACGGCAACAAAGAGGTCGCAAGCAAGTGGATCAAGGAGCAGGCTGAGGAGAGCTGCCTTGAGCTGATGGCGCTTGAGGCTGAAATGAAAAAGCTCGACGCTACCGCCGACTCCGCAACTTTGCAGGCGCTTGAAACCGACGCCGAGTCAAACTGGTATTTCGGTACAACCAATACCGAGTATTTGCAGTACTACTCATTTACTCCTTTAAAGGATACATTGGAGCCCAAGGGCGTTTCGCTTGAAAGCTTTAAGCGCTTTTCCGCAAACTTCTCCGCTAACTGCGAGAAGATGTTTAAGCTGCTTTACCTCAAGGGCGGCTCTCAGGAAGTTAAAAAGGAAGAGATCACAAAGTACTTTGAAGAAAACTATGTAAGATACAGCTATCTGCCTGTTCCGCTTTACGAATCAACTACCGACGAAGCTACAGGACAGAGCAAGAACGTTGCGTACGACGACGCAAAAATCAAGAAGATCACCGGCGAGATCGACAAATACGTTAAGCAGGTCAACGACACCAAGGACACCTCAAAGGCTGCCGAGACCTCGGAAAAGCTCATTAAGGAATTTGCAACAGCTAACGGCATGGAGGAAAGCGCGATTTCCACAAGCACAGGCATCCGCAACGAAACAAACGTCGATGAAAATGTTGACAAGGTTATCGCTGAGCTGGGCGAAGGCAAGGCAAAGGCTGTAAAGGTCGGCGAGGGCGAAAACGCAAATTACTACTATGTGTTCCGCTACAATATGAAGGCCGCAAAGGACGATTACCTTACCCCCGGCACCAACGACAACACTATCATAAGCCACATGAAGCAAAAAGATTTTAAGAAGTATCTAAAGGATTTGGCGGCAGACTTCAAGCACGACAGGAGCGATTCGGTCGACAACTACAAGCCCGATATGTTCTTTGTCGCTAAGGAGCCCGAAACTACAGCCGCCTCAACGTAAGGCATTTATATGCCTTGAAAGGAAGGTGTTTTAATGAAAAGACACTCAAGGTTTACAGCGGCGCTTTTATGTATTTTCTTTGCGCTGACATCAGCATGCACACTCTGCGTTTACGCAGATAACGAGGACAACAACCCCGGCGAAGGACAGATCAGCTACGACGACGGCGGTCAGTCAAGCTACGACGACGGCGGCCAGTCAAGCTACGACGACGGCGGCCAGACAAGCTATGACGACGGCGGCCAGACAAGCTACAGCGGCGGCGGCCAGACAAGCTACAGCGGCGGCGGCTCGGGCGGCGGCACATATTATGACGGCGACGGAAACCAGTACTCGGATCCCGACGACGTTTATGTAGGCGGCGACCAGACCTATGTTCCGCCCGCAAGCACTCCGTCAACTACCGCGGCACTCTACGATACCTCAAAAGAAAAGGTATACGACAAAACCCTTTCAAGCAGCGACTGGAAAAGCATCAAGGAAAAGCTCAACGGCTCTAACGCCTCAGAGGTCAAGAACGGCGTTGTGGACTTCTCCGACATGCAGGCGGTCGCCTCCGACGGAAACAACGGCCACTGGCTGCTGATCCTCGGAATCGCTTTGGCGCTGCTCAGCTTCGCGGGCTTCGGCTATCTTATTTTCTCGGCTGTTTCAAGGCGCAAAAAAACAGCCAACG
>CAZVSQ010000066.1:4539-9008 GCA_964629925.1 uncultured Ruminococcus sp. | reverse complement strand
AGCGGTGAGATGTGCCGTGGAAGCCGTACTTTCTTACGCCGTATTTTTCATAATACTCATAGGGAACGGCGAACATATAAGCCTTGCGGGGCATTGTCTGATGGAACGCCGTGTCAAATACCGCTACCTGGGGAATATCCTTGCCGAATACCTCGGTGCAGGCGTCGATTCCCTGGATATGAGCGGGATTGTGCAGCGGAGCAAGAGGTGAAAGCTCCTTGATCTTGCTGAGAACGTCAGCGTCAATAAGAACGGAGCGATCAAAGTAAGCGCCGCCCTGTACAACGCGGTGACCGATCGCTGTTACCTCGCTGAGGTCTGAAATAGCTTTAACTTCGGGGTCGAGCAAAGAATTCTTGACCGCCTCAAAAGCCTGAGTATGGTTCTTCATCTCGGTTTTCAGCTCTTTTTTGCTGCCGTCGGCTGTCTTATAGCCGATAAACGAGCCGTCGGTGCCGATTCTTTCGCAGTTGCCTTTTGCCAGCACGCTCTCGTTAGTCATGTCGATAAGCTGAAATTTCAGCGACGAGCTGCCGGCGTTGATTACCAATACTTTCATCTTAAACAAACCCTTTCACTTGAATAGTCTGAAAATTCCATGTATAATATTTACAAATACACTTTAATATAATACAATAATAATGTAAGTTTTTCAAGTGCTTTTTTCAGTTTTTTATTGAAATTAATCTTTTATGAGGGAAAATTATGGCTGTAGCTGTTATTTGCGAATTTAATCCGTTCCATAACGGGCATAAATATTTGATCGACACCGTAAAGCGGCTCACGGGCGAGCCTGTTCTATGTGTTATGTCGGGCAGCTTTGTCCAGCGCGGCGAGGCTGCGGTCTGTTCAAAATTTGAGCGCGCCGAAACAGCGCTCAAAAACGGAGCCGATTTGGTGGTGGAGCTCCCCACGGCTTACGCGGTGTCGTGCGCTCAGAGGTTCGCTCAGGGCGGCGTTAGCATAGCAAAGTCGTTCGGCTGTGTGGACAATCTCGCCTTCGGCTGCGATGCTGACAGCCTTTAAGCGTTAAAAGAGGCTGCGAACGCCCTTGATAACTTTTTTGTTAACAGCCGCGTGACAGAAAAGATGAGCAAGGGAGCATACTACCCTCAGGCGTTTGAGAGCGCCGTAAGAGAGGTGCTCGGAGATGAAGCTGCCGACGTCCTGACCTTGCCCAACAACATTCTGGCGGTTGAGTACCTGCGCGCCTTAAAGGGCAGCGGCATTGAGCCCTTGCCGGTAAAGCGGACGGGCGTTTCGCATGACAGCGATATCATTTCGGGGGATTTTGTTTCCGCCTCAAAGCTGCGGGAAATGCTGAGGCGGGGGGAGGACGTGTCGCGCTTTGTCCCCGAGGTACCGAAAAGCATTACTTACCCCGAAAATTTAGAACGCGCCGTTCTGTTTAAGCTGCGGACAATGACCGCCGAGAATCTCGGAAGGCTGCCCGAGGTGAGCGAGGGGCTTGAACACCGATTTGTAAATGCCGTTGCCGAATATAATTCTATAGAAGAAATATTATTTGCCGTAAAGACAAAGCGCTACACACTTGCGCGCCTGCGCAGGATCATCTGCTGCGCGGCTCTGGGCATAACCGAGGAGCTTCAATCGCGCAAAGCGGAGTATGCCCGCGTGCTCGGCTTTACCGCCGAGGGCGAAAAAATGCTTAAAACCTGCTCGTTTGAAATAGTGACCTCCGTTGCCAAAACAATGCGCGAAGAAGGAAAAAATGTTGATTTCCTGTACCGCGATATTCTTGCTGCAGACCTTGCGGCGTTGGCTTATAAAAGCGTAAAACCGTGCGGTTCTGATTATCGCACAAAAATTATATGCTATAATTGTAGGTAATAACGAAAAAATGTGACGAATGTATAAAAATGCCTAAAAAAATTTACATAAAAATCGAATAAAGTACTTGTAAATTTGGGTAAAATTGGATATAATATAATAAATAGTTGTAAATATTACAAGCAACAAGCAAAATCACAGGAAATCAATTATTCATAAGAAAAGAGGTATACTATGGCTTTTTCAATCAATGACACAAGACCGCCGCTTGAACAGTTTCTGCAGGGCGAGGCTGCAAGAGCGTATCATTTCCTCGGTTCGCATTTTGAAAACTGGGACGGCCGTCAGGGCGTAGTTTTCAGAGTATGGGCGCCGAACGCAAAATCCGTATCCGTAGTGGGCGATTTTAACGACTGGAATGCCGACGCGCATTACATGTACAGGATCTCGGATTCAGGCGTATGGGAGCTTTTCATCGAGGGCGTTTGGGAATTTGCGTGCTATAAATACTGCGTAGAGACCCCTTGGAACGAACGTATATTAAAAACCGACCCCTATGCTTTCCATTGCCAGACCCGCCCCGACAACGCCTCGCGCACATATCATATTTATGATTATCAGTGGAACGACGACGAGTGGGTCCAGTGGAAAAAGGATCATCCGCACAAAACCCAGGCTATCAACGTTTACGAGGTAAACGCGGGCTCATGGAAAAAATATGACGACGGCAATTTTTACAACTATCGCGCTCTTGCCGACGAGCTTATCCCTTACGTTAAAAAGATGGGCTACACTCACATCGAGTTCATGCCCCTTACCGAGTTCCCGTTTGACGGAAGCTGGGGCTATCAGGTAACGGGCTACTATGCCGCCACATCGCGTTATGGCGAGCCCAAAGACCTTATGTATTTTGTTGACCGCGCCCACCAGGAGGGCATAGGCGTTATCCTTGACTGGGTACCGGCTCACTTCCCCAAGGACGCTCACGGACTTGCGCGCTTTGACGGCACAGGCTGCTATGAGTACGAGGACTGGAGAATAGGCGAGCACAAGGAGTGGGGAACCTACATCTTCAACTACGGCAGATACGAGGTTACAAGCTTCCTTATTTCATCGGCTATGTTCTGGCTCGATATGTACCACATCGACGGTATCCGCGTTGACGCAGTTGCCTCAATGCTTTATCTCGACTACAACCGCAAGGACGGCGAGTGGATCGCCAACGCCTACGGCGGCAGAGAGAACCTTGTAGCAGTTGACTTCCTCCAGAAGCTCAACAACGTCTGCCATATGTTCCATCCCGAGGTAATGATGATCGCCGAGGAAAGCACCGCTTGGCCTAACGTTACCCGTTATCCCATCGAAGGTCTCGGCTTGGGCTTCGACTACAAGTGGAACATGGGCTGGATGAACGACATGCTCTCTTACATCTCGCTCGATCCGCTGTGGAGAAATTATCACCACGACACCCTTACCTTCAGCATGGTTTACGCGTTCTCCGAGAACTTCATGCTGCCTATCTCACACGACGAGGTCGTTTACGGCAAGGGCTCGCTCATCAATAAAATGCCCGGCGGCTACGACCAAAAGTTCCAGGGCGTTCGCGGATTCGTTTCCTATATGCTGGCTCATCCGGGCAAAAAGCTCATGTTCATGGGCAGCGAGATCGGCCAGTTCGACGAGTGGAACGCCAACACCCAGCTTGAGTGGAACCTGCTCGAGTACGACAAGCACCGTCAGCTCCAGCACTTCTTTGAGACCGCCAACAAGTTCTATCTTGATACTCCCGCAATGCACGAGAACGACTACGACTGGAACGGCTTCCGCTGGGTTGCTCTCGACGACTATCAGAACAGCGTTATCGCGTTCCGCAGGATCGCTAATGACGGCAGCGAGATTCTGGTTGTCTGCAACTTCCAGCCCGTTACCCGCGAGAATTACCGTGTTGCGGTTCCCGTTTACGGCATTTACGAGGAGGTATTCAACTCCGAAGCTGAGGAATTCGGCGGCACAGGCATCAAGAATGAGGGCGACATCAAGGCTATCAACGAGAAAGACCATGACCTTGACTACTGCGTAGCTATCACGCTTCCGCCTCTCGGCGTAACATACTATAAGCTCAAAGAGGAGCTTCCCGTTCCGAAGAAGCGCGCCAAAAAGAAGGCTAAACCCGCTGAGGAAAAGACAGTTGAGGTAACAGCCGAGGAAGCGCCCGCCGAGAAAAAGGCAGAGGCAAAGCCCGCGGCTAAAAAAGCTCCCGCAAAAAAAGCTCCCGCCAAAAAGGCAGCGCCCAAAAAAGCGGAACCAGTTACCGATAAAAAGTAATGATTTAACCAATTCGGCAGGGCAGACGGCTTAGGTTGTCTGCCCGCCTTTTTGCGTTTTATTAACTAATATTAACAAAAATTTCATCTTATAATTCTAATAAGTGATTGAAAAGTGCAAATCAATTGTTTATAATCTATAAGTGGAGTGGATTTGTCACATTCCGCAGAAATTTTCAGGAGGGATATTCTTTGGAAAAACTATTCAAACTTAAAGAGAATGGTACCAACGTCCGCACGGAAATAGTTGCGGGTATCACAACGTTCCTGGCTATGGCATACATTCTCGCGGTCAATCCGAGCATTCTGTCGGCGGCAGGCATGGATTCTCAGGCGATATTTGCGGCGACGGCT
>CAZVSQ010000066.1:0-4529 GCA_964629925.1 uncultured Ruminococcus sp. | reverse complement strand
TCATGGCGTTCTTCGCAAACTACCCCGTTGTTCTCGCCTCGGGCATGGGACTTAACGCGTATTTCGCGTTCACCGTTGTTCCCAACCTTGCCAAGGACGGAATAACCGATCCGTGGAAGGTCGCGCTGACCGCGATTCTCTGCGAGGGCGTTATCTTTATTATTCTGTCCATCTTCAAGTTCAGGGAAACTCTGGTTAACAAGGTTCCCAAAAACCTTAAGCTCGGCATTTCGGCAGGTATCGGTCTGTTCATCGTAATCGTCGGCTTTAAGGGCGCGGGCATCGTCACCACCGACGCTTTCTTCAACGGCAGTGAAGTAGAGTCCTCAACGCTCGTAAAAATGGGCGATATCGGCTCGCCTCAGGTCGTTTTGGCACTTTTGGGCATTTTTATCATCGCGGCTCTCTGGCACTTCAAGGTCAAGGGCGCTATCCTTATCGGCATTCTGCTGACATGGATTTTCGGAATCATCGCCGAGCTTTCGGGCTGGTATGTTGTTGACGCGGCTCACGGTGTATATTCCGTAATTCCCAGCTTTGACAACTACGCCGTATTCAAGCCCGTTGAGCAGATGGCGACAAAAACCGCGTTCCAGTTTGATTTTGGTTTTGTAGGCTCACATTTCCTCGATTTTGCGGTAATCGTGTTCGCGTTCCTGTTTGTCGATCTGTTTGACACGGTAGGCACTCTTATCGGCGTTGCTCAGGAGGGCAAGCTCCTCAACGAAAAGGGCGAGCTCCCCAGAGTAGGCAGAGCACTTATGGCTGACGCGCTCGGTACAGTAGGCGGCGCATGCCTCGGTACCTCAACCGTAACCTCTTATGTTGAGTCCACCACAGGCGTTGCCGAGGGCGGCAAAACAGGTCTTACGGCGCTTACCTCAGCGGTATTGTTCCTGCTGGCGCTCCCGCTTTATCCTATCTTCCTGGCTATTCCTTCGTTCGCTACAACTCCCGCGCTTGTTTTCGTCGGACTTCTTATGCTTAAGAACGTTACAAAGATGAACTTCGACGCCGACATCGCCGACACGGTCGGCGGCTTCTTCGCAATCATTATGATGCCCTTTACATATTCCATCGCAAACGGCATTATGTTCGGCATTATCGCATGGGTCATCCTCAAGATCATCACCGGCAAAATCAAGGAGATCCACCCCGTTATGTGGGTTTCGTTCGGACTGTTTGCTGTCAGGATCGTCACTATAATTATGGGCGTTTCATCGTAAGCTTTTCCAACTAAATAAATAACTACCGCCGTCAGGGTTCTGCCCCGACGGCGGTTTTGCATGTGTTTGTTTTATTTGATTATAGTTTTATTCAAGGTTGCCAAGCTGCTCAATTTCCTTTTTGTTGACCTTGATGTAGCCGTCCTTTACAAGGCGGCACTGCCTTACGGTGAAGGTCTTGGGCGCAACATCCTCGGGCGCGCTGTCAAGCTTCACCTTGAGGGTGCGCGCTATAAGATTGTTTTCTACTACCAAGCCTCTGCCTTCGGGAGTGTTTACGATAGCGCCTACCTTCGGGGTGTGCTTAAGCAGGTCGGTGTAAGCGTCCTGCTCGTATTTAAGGCAGCACATAAGCCTTCCGCAGGTTCCCGAAATCTTGACAGGGGAGAGGGAAAGCCCCTGCTCCTTCGCCATCTTGATGGAAACGGGCTGGAACTCGCCCATAAAGCCGTTGCAGCAAAACGGTCTGCCGCAAATTCCGAGTCCTCCCAGCATTTTAGCCTCGTCGCGCACGCCTATCTGGCGCAGCTCTATTCTGGTGCGGAACACGCCTGCAAGATCCTTTACCAGCGCGCGGAAGTCAACTCTGCCGTCGGCGGTAAAGTAAAATATTATTTTGCTGTTGTCAAAGGTGTATTCAACATTGACAAGCTTCATCTGCAGACCGTGAGCGGCTATTTTATGCTCGCAGGTTTTGCGCGCGCTCTTTTCTTTGACGCGGTTCTCCGCAAGGTGGTTCAAGTCCTTTTCGGTCGCAACGCGGATAAGGGGCTTTAGCGGATGAGTAATGCTCTCGTCGTCAACGGTTTTGTTCGCCATCGCAACCTCGCCGCATTCAAGACCGCGGGCGGTTTCAACGATCACCATGTCGCCGCTGCGCAGCTTGTTTCCCTGAGGGTCAAAGTAATAAACCTTTCCAACCTCTTTAAATCTTACGCCGATTACCTCTGCCATGTTATCCTCCTGAGCTCTCCGCACATCCATGTTGTGAGGAGGTTTATATTTACGTTTTGTTTTAATTTATCTGAGGAGCTGCCGCACAGCTCTATCATTTCAATGATTTTCTTTCTTGTAAGTCTGGACGCCAAAACCCGTGCCGTTTGCGCGTTACCGAGCGGATTTCCGCCCGAGAGCAGCGCCAGAGCGTCGCGCAGGCAAAGCCTGAGCGACGCTAAAATCTGCGGAGCCGCTTCCTTGTCCTTAAGCGAGTTTAGCGAACTGAGCAGGGGATACTCCCTGCTTTCAACAATGCCGAGGGCTATTTTTTCAGCCGCCGCTGCCGCTTCCTCGCCGAACTGTTCCTCGCCGCGCAGCCTTATCAGGGTAAAGCGCGAGCGGATGGTTTCAAGAAGCCGCTGCGAGTTTTTGCAGATAAGTATAAAAAGAACATCCTGAGGCGGTTCCTCGGCAAGCTTCAAAAAAGTGTTCTGAGCCTGGACCGAAAACAGCTCGTCGCAGTACTTTAATATATAAACCTTTGCCGCCGCCTCGTTGGGCATTATATACGCGTCCTTAATCAGCTCGCGCATCTGTTCAACGGTGTAGACGGTCTTTTTTTGTACAAGCTTTAAATATGTTACGTCGGGGTGGCTGCCGCTCTTGGCGTTGACGCAGTTTTTGCACACGCCGCACGGCTTTTCTTCGCCGCCGCATACGGCGTACATCGAAAGGAACACCGCCAGTTTTTCGGCATTGTTTGTGTCCGGGCTTTCGATGATAAGCGCGTGAGGCAGCCTTTTGCTTCTGTCAAGCTCGTCTAAAAAAGCTTTTGTCTGAGCGTCAAACTCAAAACCTTCAAAATTCAAACCGCGTCACCTGCCAAGCTTTACGATGTTAGTCACGATGTCGCCCTTGTCGGTTATGTCGATGATCCCATATGAGGCAAAGTATCCGCAGCATGAGCCGGGGTTCATGATATGCAGCCCCTCGTAGTAGTCGGTCATCGGCATGTGGGTATGGCCGAACAGAAGAATATCCGCGCCCTGTTCATTTGCGGCGTAAATCAGATCCATAATAGTATATTTAGCGTTGTAAAGGTGGCCGTGAGTAACAAAAATCTTTTTGCCGCCTATTTCGGTTATCTCTACGGGCTGAAGCTTGCTGCGCAGGTCGCAGTTGCCGCGCACGCCTACAACGGTTTTATCCGCGCAGGTCTGCTTGATGTATTCAAACTGTTCACCGCCGTCGCCGCAGTGGATTATTGCCTCTGCGTTGGGCTGGGCGTCAAGCGCCTTTTTCATCGAGTAAAAATCGCCGTGAGTATCGGAAAGAACTAAAATACGCATAAAAAACTCCGTTCTAAATTTGATATCCGCGCATAGAATAAACCGAGGTGGTATTATGGCAGATAACGCCAACGAATTATTTGAAAATCTGTCAAGGCAGCTTAACCTGTCTCCCGAACAAATCAAAAGCTCCTGCGAAAGCGGAAACACCGACGGCTTGCTGAAAAACGCCGACAGCCAAACCGTGCAGCAGGTGGAGTCGATTTTGAGCGACCCCGAAAAGACAAGGGAGCTTTTAAACAGCCCCGAGGCTCAGGCGCTCATAAAGCTGCTTGAAGATAAGTAACGGTGAAAAATCATGTCTGAATTACAGGATACAATAAATAAAATAATGAGCAACCCCGAGGCGATGCGTCAGGTGCAGAGCCTCGGTGAAAAGCTCGGGCTGTCAAACACAGCGCCCGCTCCCGAGCCTAAGCCGCCCGTTCGGAGCGGCAGCCCCGAGCTGATGTCGGCTATGTCAAAGCTTGCTCCGCTTATGAGCGCCTCAAAGCCGAATGACGAAACCGCGGCGCTGCTGAATGCCCTGAAGCCGTTTTTAAGCGGCGAAAAGCTGCAGCGGCTGCAAAGCGCCCAAAAGCTTATAAGTCTTATCAAAATCATACCGCTGATAAAAGACAGCGGACTGTTTTTATAGCGCGGAGGTGAGTTATGCCAAGCTTTGAGGAGGAGGCGTTTGAACGCGCCCGGAAGATGTCGCACGGCAGGCGCGCGCCGAATGAGGAAAAGCCCAAAAATCCGGATCCCGAAAAGAGCGAAAAGCCGCCCGCGCCAAAGCCGGAAGCTCCGCAGGTCAGCGCATTTCCTCAATAGCCAGCGCCCAATATGCTTGAAACGCTGTTCAAGGATAAGGAAACCAGCCTTATCCTTATGTTGCTTTTGCTGCTGACGGACGAAAAGAACGACCCCACGCTGATTTTCTCGCTGATGTATTTGTTGATGTGAGGCGGACGGATTATCTTACCTGTCCGTTTCCTCTAATAATAAACTTCATGCTGGTAAGCTCGTTGAGTCCCAT
>CAZVSQ010000065.1:7512-9246 GCA_964629925.1 uncultured Ruminococcus sp. | reverse complement strand
AGATGAAGAAGCTTCCATTGTTTCGCCGAAGGCAGCACCGACAGCTTCAATATCAGCTTTTTTCGGAACAGAATCTGTGTCGATCGCGCTGTCCTTAAACATCACGATGACCTGATTCGGCGCGTAGGTTCCTTCCGTCAATACCGGCGTTGTATTCGTGCTGTCCGTCGTTTCAGCCGCGAAAGCGGTAACGGCGGAAGACGCAAGCAGAGCCGCCGAAAGAAATGCACATAACAGTTTTTTCATTTTCATTCCTCCGAGAGTTTATTGTTCCTTTGCTGTATAAATAATAACAAATCGTAAAAGACGTGTCAATCAGAAAGGTACGGATAAACAGATGAAGACTTTGATTTTCCGCGAGGAATTCTTTATAATTAAAATAGTTAAATATTTGTTTTTCGGGAGGAAAGCTTATGAAACTGTTGAAAAAATCCGTGAGCATACTGCTGGTCATGACAATGATCGTCAGTTTGTTCACCATCATTCCCTTTGAGGCGTCTGCCGCAGGCGCGGTTGAGTATATCTACCGCTATTGGCACGAAGCAAACCAAAGGGTCGCGGACGAAACAAGAACATGTACGAGCTATACAACTATCACCTCACAGGACGATCTTACCATTGGTGACGGAAAGTGGTATGTAGTTAACGGTGACGCTACGATCGAAAATCGCGTTACGGTCAGCGGTACGGCACACATCATTCTTCTGAGCGGCACTCTCAGATGTATGTACGGAATCAGACTGTCAAAGGGCAATTCGCTCTTTGTTTATCCCGGTAAGAACAGCGAGGGAAAGCTCAACCCGAGAACACCTCACGACGAAGAAGCGAACCTCGGCGGTAACGAGGGCGAGGACTGCGGTGAATTTGTATTCTACGGCGGCACTCTCGAGGCGCATAATTATGAGTGGTGCTCGGGAGGTGCGGCTATCGGCGGAGGCGGCGAAGGCGGAAGCTGCGGCAAGCTCAGCTTCTACGGCGGAACTGTTGACGCAACCAACAACGGAAGAGCACCCGCGCAAAAGTCATACGGCGCTGTTATCGGCGACGGCGACAAAGCAAACTCCGACAATTCCGATTGCTATATCAATATTTACGGCGGAAATATCACTGCCGACAACCACGCTTATTCCAACGGCTCAGGTATAGGCGGAGGCGAGGATTCCACCGGCTGTCCCGTCAATATCCTCGGCGGCAAGATTTCCGCCAAGGCGTATAACGGCGCGGGCATCGGCAGCGGTCAGGACGGAGGAAGCAGCACCGTCACCATCAAGAACGCTGAGATCAATGCTGAGTCGAATTACGGCGCTGGCATCGGCAGCGGCGAGGACAGCGACTCCGATTCCATTATAATCGAGAACAGCTACGTTGAATCCGCGAGCAAAACCAACTCTGATAGTCAGGTTGGAGCCGAGGGAGCAGGTATCGGCGGCGGCAACTGCGGAAAAAGCAAATATATAAAAATCGACAAGAGCGTCATCACAGCCTCCTCGGGCAGATACGGCGCGGGTATCGGCGGCGGCGACGAATCCGCCGGCGGCACTATTGAGATCACAGACAGCTGTGTTTTTGCCCACAGCGCTCAGGGCGGCGCGGGAATCGGCGGCGGCGATGAAAAGGGTTGCGGCACTATTACCCTGAAAAATAGCTTTGTCAGCGCTATTACCGACTCGGAAGTTAACACAGCAGGTGAAAAGTTCCTCGGTAATTGCGGTGATTACTATAATACCATTATGA
>CAZVSQ010000065.1:0-7502 GCA_964629925.1 uncultured Ruminococcus sp. | reverse complement strand
CTCGGCGGCAAGATTTCCGCCAAGGCGTATAACGGCGCGGGTATAGGCGGCGGCGACGAAAAGGGCTGCGATTCCATCACCCTCAAAGACAGCTTTGTCGTCGCTGTTACAGACTCGGACGTGAATGAATCGGGAGAAAAATTCCTCAAGGATTACGGCAATTATTACAACACAATAATGTATTCGATCTCGAATCCCGCAGTTACCGAGCAGGCAGGCTTTTACGCCGCGGGATCGCTGACGGCGATGGCGATAGCGTATCTGATACAGGGAACCCATACGGGCGCGGGTATCGGCAGCGGTGACAGCGGCAACGTCGATAAAATCCTGATTGATAATTGTATCGTTATGACTCAGGCGGGTGAATGCGCCGCGGGTATCGGCGGCGGTGACGAAGGCGGCTTCGGTACGATTGATATCAAAAACAGCCATATTTACTCGCAGGGCGGCAAGTACGGCGCGGGTATCGGCTCGGGCGATGAAGCGAAAAAATGCGGTACAATAAACATCACCGATTCCGACATTACGGCTAACGGCGGCTCTGAGGGTGCAGGAATCGGAACAGGCAACGATACCGATGAAACAACAAAAATAAATATTAGAAACTCAACAGTTGAAGCGCATGGCGGAGATTACGCCGCGGGAATCGGCGGCGGCGACAGCGTGGACGGCGGTACGATCACGATTTCCGGCTCCACTGTTAAAGCTTACGGCGGCAAGGATGCAGCGGGCATCGGCGGCGGTGAGGACGGAGACGGCGGTCACATCGAGTTTTACAATAAATCCAACGTCTATGCCGAGGGCAAGCACTATGGCGCGGGTATCGGCGGCGGCGAGGACGCCAGCGGTGATTTCTGCGGTATATACGGCGACAGCGTTGTAGAAGCGGTCTCGGGTGGCAGCGGAAACGTACAGTCGATCGGGCACGGCGACTGCGGTTGGTATATTGTGAGCTATACGAGCGGCAATCTCGAGTTGGATAGCTACAGTTTGGTCGATGCAGGACCAAACAAAAACAGCACAAACAGCTACAAAGGAAGTGACAGGTTCCAGGCGATTTGGAAGAATAAATACGCTTTGGTAAATTCTTGTCCTCACAAGAATGTTAGATGGCAATACGATACTTCCTTTGCCCATCATAAATATTGTGTTGACTGCGGGGTCCGTGTGGATTTTGAAGGTGAAAATCACACTTGGAATTCCAATAATGAATGTACTGTTTGCGGCGGAAGAGCAGAATTACAAACACTGACGTTTATTGAAAAAGACAGCAGCGGGCATGAAGTGTCCTCAACCTATCATAAACCCAAATACTCCTATTTTACTCTTCCCGAATGTACAAACGTACCCGAAGGTATGGAATTTATTTGTTGGGTCAATGGCGCTTCTGAGGCAAAAGTTCCCGGAATGGATGTTATGGTTTATGAAAACACCTTTACAGCATATTACCTGCCAGTTATAGATACATCATATATTGATTCCGATGGCAATGAAAAAACAGTAAAGGCAAGAGTTTTCAGTAATGACACGCCGCTGCTTATCGAATTAATGACCGGAGGATGGTATGTTATCCAAGATAATATCACGGTCGAAAAACACATCCAGATGAGCGGACATGTCAATCTGATCCTTCCCGACGGAAAGACCATGAAAATCAGGGACGGAAGAATAGGTAATTCGATAGGTAACAGTTTTGACAGAAACGCTGCCTCACTTTCTGTTTACGGACAGCAAGAACAATCAGGCGTTCTTGACTTTAACAAATCCGATGTCAGTGTACCCGAAATAAGACAATACGGAGGCGTTATCAAAAACGGCGGAACCGCCGAACTCGCCGCCTCTGTGCGTGTTGTCAGAGGAACACTTGATGTCTATAAGCTATCGAGCAAAAAGATAGGTCACATTATTATCGGCGGTAATACAACGATAGGCACGGCAAATATTACCAAACCGCTTCTGTTAGGATGGACAAAGCTTACGGACAGTATTACATTCGGCAGAATAAAGATGTTTAACGACGAGTGGAACAACGGTTCGGTTTCAATATCCGACGGTCAGGCTTTGACAGACGGTACGAACATCTATACCGGCACATTGACCGGTGAACAAATCGCGTCGATACAGGGCAAGACTCTGACCCCGTTTGTTCACGATTACGCCGAACCCGAATGGGTGTGGTCGGACGACTATACGAACGCGACAGCTGTATTCAGATGCAGGGACTGCGATGATGTACAGGAGATCGATGCGAGGGTTGCTTTCGAGGACATCGGCAAGAACCGCACCTCCACCGCCCGCTGTATGTTTAACGGGCTTGAATATTCCACGACAAATACCGTTCAAATCATCTTTGATATTATCGTGGCGGAAAACGCTCACGGTACCGTCACTGCCGATAAGACTTCGGCAAAAGCCGGCAGTAGAGTAAAGCTCGAAGTCACACCCGACGACGGATACGTGAGCTCGGCACTTTACTATACCGATAAAAACGGCAGCAAGACAGAAATCGTTGACAACAGCTTTAAGATGCCCGAAAGCGACGTAACGGTCACTGCCGATTTTGTACCGATCACCCCTATGGTTGAACCGTATATCGACGCAAACGGCGAGTATCACCTCGGTACTGTCGCGTATGCAGAGATAGACGGAGAGCCGTACGCTGTTAACGAGGACGGCACGATCGGCGAATTGCTCGATTCCGTTGAGTTGTGTTACTTCGACTTCGAACTGCTCGATGATGATACTTATCGTATCAACAGCTATACAGGCCCGACAGATACGCTTTCCGAGCTTGTGATCCCCAAGACCTTTAACAGAAAGAAAATCACCGTTCTCGGAAACGGCTGCACGCCTCTTATCGATTACGCCGGCAAGGCAAAAACGCAGTGTGAGTTGACTCTCAATGAGAATATCCGCGAGATCAAGGGCTACACATTCTATACAATGTGGGTCAAAAAGGTTAAGGGCGACAGCTCCGGACTTAATAAAATCGGCGACTACGCATTCTCATGGGCGAACAGTCCCGACGGCTTTAAGCTCGATATGAAGCTTGATCACGAGGGTACAATAACCGCCGGCAGTGAGATATTCAACCATATGAATGTTACTCTCCGCTTAAAGCACGCGACTAAGTTCAACACCGCAAGCTTCAGCGCGCAAAGTGTGACCTACGACTTTACAGACGCTCATACCTACGGCGATCCGACGTGGCAATGGGCTGACGATCACAGCTCGGCAAAAGCGAAATTCACCTGTACCGACTCACGCTGCAAGCATACAGAAACGGTTGACGCGACGGTTGCAAAAAACGATCTGCTTGACAAAACAGTATATACCGCCACGGTTCTTTTCGGCGGCGAGACCTGCTCCGATGACAAAACGGTCAACAAGGCGCTGTCAAACATAACTGTCGCCAATACAGTTCACGGTGAAGTGACTGCCGATAAAGCCGAAGCTTACGAGGACGAGAAGGTAACGCTGACCGTTTCACCCGAAGCAGGTTATAACTTGCTGTCATTGACCGTAAAGGACGCCGCCGGCAATGATATTGAGGCGGTCGAAAATCAATTCACCATGCCAAAGAGCAATGTAACGGTCACCCCGTCGTTCGGAGCGAAACAGTACGCTATCAGCTACAGCTTTGATGAATACGAAAGGGGATGGATATCAGGTCCTTTATACGCCGACGCGGGTGAGGAGGTTACTGTAAACTGTGCAGCAAACAGCGGTTATGAAGTAACGAAACTCACGTACAGAAACGGCATGGGTGAATATATCTCCATTGACGGCAATACATTCATAATGCCCGCCTCCCAGATCAAAATCTACGCAGCGTACAAGCGGGCTGAATATAACATATCATATGAGACGGACGGAAACGGAAGCGTCACAGGCGCGCAAAAAGCTCATTTCAACGATCGTGTACCGCTTACCGTTACGCCCGATGAAGGCTGGGCGCTTATCAACCTATATGCCGAGGAACCGGAATGGAACGACCCGGTTGGAATCATTGACAATGAATTGGTTATGATCGACAGCCCTGTGATCGTGCACGCTGAGTTTGTCCCGATCATCCCGAGAACCGAACCGTATATCGACGAAAACGGCGAATACCGGCTCGGAAATATTGAGCACATTCAGCTCGGCGACGATTATTTCGCGGTTGAGAACGGCGCTGTCGGAAGACCTCTTGATTCTGTTGAGCTTTCATACTTTGACTTCACAGACAAAGGCCGCGCGTATCAGATCAACTATTACACAGGTCCGACGGATGATCTAACGGAGCTTGTCATTCCAAAGACCTACAAAGGCAAGCCTATTACCGTTCTCGGTACGGATAATAGGAGCGCGTTTATCGCAAACGCAAACCCGAAGCCGCAGTTCACCCTCACTCTCAATGAGAATATCCGCGAGATCAAGGGCTACGCCTTCTATACGATGTGGGTCAAACAGGTCAAGGGCGACAGCTCCGGACTGAACAGAATCGGCGACTACGCGTTCTCGTGGGCGAACAGTCCGGACAACTTCACGCTTGATATCAAGCTCGATCACGAGGGTACTGTCACGGTCGGCAGAGGTATTTTCAATAATATGACCGTTACCGCGCGTATTCGTCACGCGACAAAGCTCAGTTCGGGCAGCTTTATGCAAAAGAGTATCTCCTACATCTTCACCGACGCTCACACCTACGGCTCGCCTGTATGGACATGGGCGGACGATCACAGCGCGGCAGCGGCTATATTCACCTGTACCGACTCACGCTGCAGACATCAGGAAACCGTTGAAGCGACCGTTACAAGCGCAGCAAAAGACGGTATCATCACCTATACCGCGACGGCGGAGCTTGACGGCATGACCTGCACCGACAAAAAAACAGCATACTCGGACGGTATCGGCGCAAGGGTGGTCGGTCACTCAATCAGTCTTGACGGAGACATCGCGGTCAACTTCTATATGGAGCTTGATCCCGAGATCGCGCAGAGCAAAACCGCGTATATGCAATTCACCATTCCCGATACAAGTAAGGAATATCAGGAACAGACGGTAAAGGTGAGCGAAGCGGAAAAGAAAGGCGATTATTATATCTTTAAGTGCCGCGTGGCAGCCAAAGATATGGAAACGCTGATCACGGCGCAGATTATCTACGGCGACAGGCAAGGCACACCGTACACATATTCCGTTAAGCAGTACGCGGATTATCTGGTCGAACATCAGGACGATAGCACTATCTTTAAGAACGCTGTTCCTCTCGTTCAGGCGATGATAGCCTACGGCGAGAACGCGAAGTGGTACTTTGGTAAGACTGACGAAGATCCCGACAAGATAAATATCGAGATCCCCGAGTACAAAAGCACTGTATACGACCTGCCCGAGGGAGTGACCTTCGGCGGCGCTACGCTCTCGCTCAAGTCGGAGACGACCCTTTCGCTCTACTTCAACAGTGAGACCGAACCTACTCTGACTTGTGCCGATCCGGGAGTAACATATGAAACCGGTAAAACAGGCACAAACGAGTACGTTATCCGTATTCGCGGCATCGCTGCAAATGATCTTAACAAGCCGTTCACCGTAAATGTAAACGGAACCAAGGCAGTCGAGTACAGTGCGCTGACATATTGCTTCAAGGCTCAGAATAACAGCAACCCAAAGCTCGTTAACACTGTAAAGGCTCTGTATCAGTACTGGCAGCAGGCAGACTTGTACTTCAAGAATCAGGAGGGCAACTGATGGATAGAGAATTATATGAACGCACCGAGCTTGAGATCTTCCGCTTCCAAACAGAGGACGTCATCACTACAAGCGCCGGTCGTGAGGAAGACGAATTAAACGAAAAAATAATATAGCAGTATAAAGAATGCACTCCCTCAGCTTACGGCTTTGGGTGTGCATTTTTATGAAATTGATTATGCTATTGGCTTTCCGATTCCTTTGGATGCTTCCGTTTTGGCTACAATTCACCCCTGATTTGTAAATTAGGCTACAGATCGGTGGAATTTTGCATCTATACAAAGTCAGATATATATGGTATATTTATCTTATCATAAAAAACAAAAAGGAGAAACCACTATGAAAAAGAAATTGACCTTTACCTGCATTCTTCTCTGCCTTTGTATGGCAGCGGCGGTAGTATTCACCGGCTGCGGCAGCACTAGCCAAGATGCAACTGCCGACACAGCTTCAAAAACCACAGCCTTTTCCACTCCCAGAGAGCGCCTTTCGCAGGAGCCTCAGGATTCTCCCGAGTGGGTCACAAAGCTCGACGCGGCAAAGAATGCGAAGCAGCTCTTTGTGGTTGCCGGATATGAGGGTACAACTGCTTGGATCTCTATGCACGAGAAGGACGAGAACGGCAGCTGGAAGATGCTGAGCTCCACACCTGGATTTATCGGCAAAGACGGCTTAGGCAAGACAAAAGAGGGCGACGGCAAAACACCTGTAGGCACCTTCCGCTTCAACGCCGCTTTCGGTATCGCCGACGATCCCGGCTGCGCCATAGAATATACCAAGGTAAATGACGATACCTATTGGTCGGGCGACAACAACATCAAATACAATCAGATGGTAAGCATCAAGGATTATCCGAATCTAAATACCGATGACAGCGAGCACATCGTCGATTATCAGTATGAGTACCAATACTGTATGAATATCAGCTATAACGAGGAAGGAACACCGGGCAAAGGCTCCGCGATCTTCCTGCATTGCCTCGGCGACAGAAAGCCGCGTACGGGCGGCTGTGTCGCGGTACCCGAGGAGCAGATGTATTACATCATGCAGCATGTCGATCCCGATTGTGTCATTGTGATCGATTCAATGGAAAACTTAGGTGCGGAATTCTAAAGTAATAGGTAATATGCAATAAAAAGGTTACGCTATGATCACATCATAGAAAACGGAGGATATAATTATGAGAATAAAAAAGAATACCATCATTTGCGCTCTTCTTTGCATGTGCATTGCTGCAACTGTTGTTTTAGCAGGCTGCGACAGCATCGACTATATGGCGCTTGTCAACAAGACACACAAGCTCCCGGACGATTGGGAAGACCACCTCAAAACCGTACACATGACCAACTCCGTCGGCGACGACGTTGAGGTTGAAACAAAAGCTTATGACGCTTATCTCAAGCTCAAAGCAGCGCTTGAAAACGAGGGCATCACTGTCGATCTCGACTCCGCACGCAGAAGCGTTGCCGAGCAGCAGCGTATCATGGACAATTTTACAAAGCAGTACGGCGCTGACTACGCGGCAAAGACCGTCGCAAAGCCCGGATATTCCGAGCACCACACCGGTCTTGCGCTCGACCTTTACCTCATCATCGACGGCAAGGACGTTGTTGAGAACGAGGATATGATCAAGTACACCGACATCTGGTCGAAGATCCACGCAAAGCTCGCCGATTACGGCTTTATTCTCCGCTATCTTGACGGCAGCGAGCACATCACGGGTTACGGCTACGAGCCGTGGCACATCCGCTATCTCGACAATGTTGATACCGCCA
>CAZVSQ010000064.1:0-9401 GCA_964629925.1 uncultured Ruminococcus sp. | reverse complement strand
AATGATTTTGCGAATTTTCCTTTTTCTGTAAAAATGTTCATATGGATACTCCTTTCTGAACTTTCATATACCTTGTTTTTCATAACCTTTTCGGTTTGCCCGAGATTATAACGCCTTTCTTTGGTGATGTCAAACAATAACAGCCTTCACTTTTTGTGCAACATCCCCAATAGGTTGACATATATTTCTGATAGAGAATATTATCTTACGTTTATATGTGATATTATTTCACTTTTATATGTGCAAATTGCAAGAATCTTAAAATATCTGTTTTGTTACCGATATGTTACAGGTTTGTAACCATTATATGCGTTATAGCCGCACAAAATAACTGCGGCGATTTCGGCAAAAAGAAAGCCCTGCGCAATCAATGCGCAGAGCCGCTGCTTATCCGATTTTATCTTTTGGAGTTGTACGCCTCTCTTACCGCTCTGGCGAGCTGGTCGGCGCAGGAGGTCGGCTTTCGTCCGCAGGTGTTGCCGCGGAGCTTGCTTTCGATCTGGTCAACAGTCATGCCGTCCACCAGCTTTGAGATCGCCTTAAGGTTTCCGTCGCAGCCGCCCAAAAAGCGGATGTTGCGGACAATGTCGCCGTCAAGGTCAAATTCGATTTTCATGGCGCAAACGCCTCTTGTTTTGTAAGAATATTTCATGTTGATCCCCCGCTTTTAAAGATTTGTACTTAACATTATAATGCAAAAATATTTTTTGTCAATTTTTTTGTAGTTTCAGCATTTTTTAAGCTGATTGAAGTATAATGCGGTTACAATAATAAATATATCGGTTCATTGTAAATTCCTTCTAATAAAACCCCTTTGGTTTTAGGTAATGTATTCAAGCATCGGGGCAAAGACAAAAGCGAGGTTTTCCGCCTCGCTTTTGTTTTATGTATTTAATAATTTTTCAATGATTTACTCCTGCCACGGTGTTCCGCACCTCGGGCAGAACTTTCCTTCAACGGTACTTCCGCACACGCTGCAAATCTTCTGCTGAGGCATATCCTGCTGATATACGGTATTTTGTCCGTAAGCGGGCTGATAATCTTCATATCCGCTCTGATACACCGTGTCGACGTTGTTTTTCATAGCCTTTACAGCAAGAACCGCCAGCACGATTCCAAGCGCCGTAAAAACCGCGAAAACGAAAACCCAAACGAAAAAGCTCATCCAGAACTCCGATTTTTCCGTGTCGCCGGCATATTCAAGATAATCATCTTTGATAAAGTCGATTTCATTATATATATAGTATCCCAGCCTGTATGAAAACAGTCCCGCGCCGCAGGCAGCAAGAACAACATTGAACACATTGCCCGAGCCTCTGTCCTTTATCAGCGAGATCAGACCGCGAATGAAAAGAATAACGCCGACTGCCGCCAAACCCATACAGACATACCACAGCATAACCGTCCAGCCGTCTTTGTTAAACTCCTTGAACTCAAACGAGTAAACAAAACTGCCGAAATACGGCAAATACCCTATTCCCTCTACGAATGCCGCCGAGCCGAGAACCATCATAAGCGCGCAGACTAAACGGGCGGTCTTGCTTGTTTTTTCCATGATATTTCCCTCTTTGCTATACTATTTCTTAATCAAGATACGCCGCGCCGATGATGCCCGCGTCGTTGCCGAGGGTCGCCTTGCAGATAACGGTCTGCTTGTCGTTGTGCTTTGTATAGCGCTCCTTCTCAACTATCGCGCGAACAGGACCGAGGAGGTTTTCGCCCTGATTTGAAACACCGCCGCCTACGCAGAGGATATCCGGCTGGAAAATGTTGATGATATTTACAAGACCTGTAGCGAGGTAGCCCACATACTCTTCAACGACCTCTTTAGCGGCGGGGTCGCCGTCAGCCATCGCGTCAAAGGCGGTTTTGCCGTTTACCTTGTTAATGTCGCCGTCGCAGAGCTTAAGCATGTAGCTGAAGTCGAGCTTTTCGGAAAGTATCTTCTGCTTTGTCATGCTGATAAGTCCGGTAGCGGAAGCGTAGGTTTCCCAGCAGCCCTTTCTGCCGCAGGTGCATTCCTTGCCGTCCTTGACAATAACCATGTGGCCGAGCTCGGCGCCCGCAAAGTTTGAGCCGCTGTAGATTTTTCCGTTGATGATGATTCCGCCGCCGACGCCTGTTCCGAGCGTAATGGCTATAGCGTTCTTTGCGCCCTTTGCACTGCCCGCGAGGTATTCGCCCAAAGCAGCCGCGTTAGCGTCGTTTTCAATAATAACCTTGGTGTTCAGGCGCTCCTGCATCATCTTAACGACCTCCCAGTTGTGGAAGAACAGGTTAGCGGAATACTCGATAACGCCCGTCTTGGGGTTAACGGCTCCGGGAACGCCGATACCGATGCTTTCGATATCGTCCATTGTGATTTTCGCCTTTGCAACCGCCTTGAGCGCTACCTCAGCCATGCTGTCGCAAATCTCGCTCTCGGGACGCGGAACAGCGGTTTTGCAGGTCGCGCGCGCAACGATTTTATATTCCTCGTCTACGACGCCCGCTACAATATTGGTGCCGCCCAGGTCAATTCCAAGTCTATACATAATCAATTCTCCTTACTTAACGTCCGTGACGTTTTTATTCATAATTATCATACCATAAAAATCTACAGATTGCAATAATCAGCTGCGCAAACTTTTATATAAATTGTTCTAAACCCGTGGACTTTTTCGCTCGTTTCTGTTATTATAATAGCAGAAACGCTAAAAGAGGCATATAATAATGAAAAAGCACAGAATATTCGGCTCAGGCAAACCGCGCCGCCGCGTTGAAAGCGGCTTTGAAGCTTTCACCTACGATCCGGAAAAGCATACCGCCGTTATCCGCAGCTCTATCTGCACAGGCGAAAAGACCGCGGGCTTTAAGGATAAAAAGGACGGTCACTTTATAGAGATCATGCTTATCCGCTCTCAGCGCGACATCGAGAGCTTTAAAGAGCAATATAACCTGAGCAGTGTTAAAACCGAATACTAATATATAGAAACTCCGCAGACCAAACGCTGCGGAGTTTTAATTATATCTCGCTTAGAAGATAAACTTCATAAACATTGAAATCACACACGAAAGAGTATTTCTTTTCATATTTATACCCGCGCTTAACAGCCTCGGGGAATTTAGATGAGGCGACCTTCGGCATCCAGATTTTGCCATTTTTATCAGCAAAAACCTCGTGAAGCTTATCGGGCCGGGCGTATTCAACATTGTCAAACGCCGAGAACCACTCCTCCCTGTATGTGCAAAGGTGCTCGTTATCGGGGTAATAATATGACATAACGCCGAACGAGTTATCAAAATACAGGAAGGTATCCTCCTTTGACAGCTCACTGCCAAAGCTTTCGCGGAAATCGCTTACGGACGGGTTATACTCAAACGCCGCGGAAAAGGCGAAGTTCAGCGCGCAGAACACGCACAGCAGTATCGATACGGCGGTTTTGCCGCGCCTTTGCAGCCCTTTGAACGAAAACGCCAAAAAGCACGCGCCTATTCCCAGAATTACAACACTGTATCTGCCGATGTAAAACGGCCGTACAAAAATCGTGCCGAGCAAGCCTACCGCCTGCAGACCAAGCACGCACACGGCGGCAAAAACATTTTCAAGCCTGCGGTTGGCTTTTACCAAAAGACACGCGGCAACGAGCAGAACGCTGCCGGCAAAAACAACGACCGATATCCACTCAACGCCCTTTAGCCAGAAGTTGTTTGCCGCTTTTCCCGCCTGAGTAAGCAGCGGCAGCATCCACACGGAATATCCCGCAACGCAAATCAAATCGGAAACCAGAACCCATTTTATCAGCTTACGCCGCTTTATCACAACAAACAGGTTGACAGATCCGATAACGATAAATACCGCTAACAGCGCGAAAAAGTGATTGTACGCCGCAAGCAGCCCGAACACCGCCATTAAAAC
Organism: uncultured Ruminococcus sp.; assembly: GCA_964629925.1. GTDB lineage: Bacteria > Bacillota > Clostridia > Oscillospirales > Acutalibacteraceae > Ruminococcoides. The sequence goes on along the minus strand of CAZVSQ010000064.1, from coordinate 5,503 downwards.
AAAATGCCCCGGCTTTTGCTCTTTAAGCGCCAAAACAGCATACAAAAAACAGAGCGTTACAAAGCAGACGCACCACGAATATGACCTTTGCTGGTTGCTGAAGTAGAACATCATAGGGATCGCGGGAACAGCCGCCGCGTAAAACACGGCGGTCTGCGCATCAAAATGCCTTTTTATAACAGCCGCGCCGCCCAGAACCGCCGCTGAATAGCCCATGACCGAAAAAATCTTTGTAGAAAGGATAGAGTACCCGAACAGCCCGGAGAACGCCTTAAGCGAGATAAAATACAGCGGCGGGTGCATATCGGTTTTAAGAATATCCAAAACCTCGCCGTAATCATGCCGAATTAGCGCAAGGGTATATGCTTCGTCAAACCATATGGTATCGTTAAAAACAAGCCCCAGCGGAAGCAGCGCTAAAACGATAATAAAAGCCGTCTGCACAGCGGTTTTGTTCATTGTTTTTCGCAAGTATATCACCATCTTGTGTTTCCTTTTAATATATATTATCACAGCGCATTTCCGTTTTCAAGGCGCAGCACAAAAAAGACCCGAAGCAAAACCCCGGGTCTTTTTTCTGTATTCAATTATTCAATAATCGAGTTGATGAGACCGCCCTTTGAAATGATGTTCTGGATAAACTCGGGGAACGGCTCAGCCTGATAGGTCTTGCCTGTAGTTTCGTCTGTGATAACGCCTGTGTCAAAATTAACGCTTACGGTGTCGCCGTCCTTTATCTCACGCGCGGCATCGTCGCACTCAAGAATAGGCAGACCGATGTTGATCGAATTGCGGTAGAAAATCCTTGCGAAGGTCGAGGCGATAACGCAGGAAATACCGCTCGCCTTGATGGCGATAGGCGCATGCTCACGCGATGAGCCGCAGCCGAAGTTCTTCTCGGCAACCATGATGTCGCCCTGCTGAACCTTGTTTACAAACTCGGCGTCGATATCCTCCATGCAGTGAGCCGCAAGCTCCTTGTGCGAGGCGGTATTGAGATAGCGTGCCGGAATGATTACGTCGGTGTCGACGTTGTCTCCGAATTTATGTACTCTGCCTTTTGCGTTCATAGTCAAATCCTCCTTAAACCTTAGCCGGGTCGGTGATGTAACCCTTAACAGCGCTTGCCGCCGCGACCGCGGGGCTCGCAAGGTAAACCTCGCTGTCGACGTGACCCATTCTGCCTACAAAATTGCGGTTGGTGGTCGAAACGGCTCTCTCACCCGCCGCGAGAATGCCCATGTGGCCGCCGAGGCACGGACCGCAGGTGGGAGTTGAAACAACCGCGCCCGCCTCGATAAAGATGTCAAACAGGCCTTCGTGCATGGCCTGCAGCCAGATCTTCTGTGTGCCGGGAATTATAATGCAGCGCACGCCCTTGGCGACTTTTTTGCCTTTAAAAATCTCAGCCGCCGCTCTGAGGTCGGAGATCCTGCCGTTGGTGCAGCTTCCGATAACACACTGGTCGATTTTGACCTCGGTCTCCCCTATCTCGTCCACCGTTTTTGTGTTTTCGGGAAGGTGAGGGAACGCAACTGTCGGCCGCAGCGTACTCAGATCGATCGTGTATTCGGCGTCATACTCGGCGTCATCGTCGGCGGTATATTCAACGGGAGTGCCCTGATATCTGCCGTCGCAGTATTCTCTGGTGATGTCGTCAACCGGGAAAATGCCGTTCTTGGCGCCTGCCTCAATAGCCATGTTGGCGATGCAGAGCCTGTCGTCGATGTTAAGGTACTTAAGCCCCTCTCCCGAAAACTCCATCGACTTGTAAAGAGCGCCGTCAACGCCTATCTCGCCGATTATGTGCAGGATAACGTCCTTACCGCTGATATAACCCTGAGGCTTGCCCACGATATTGAATTTGATTGCGGACGGAACCTTGAACCAAGCCTTGCCGCTTATCATGCCTGCCGCCATATCGGTTGAGCCTACGCCTGTAGAGAACGCGCCCAGAGCACCGTAGGTGCAGGTGTGCGAATCGGCGCCGATGCACAGGCAGCCGGGGCCTACCAAGCCTTTTTCGGGGAGCAGCGCGTGCTCGATTCCCATCATGCCGACATCCATAAAGTTTTTGATGTCGTATTTGTCGGCAAAGTTTCTTGTCTGCTTAACAAGCGTTGCCGCCTTGATGTCCTTGTTTGGGGTAAAGTGGTCCATTATCATGGCGATTTTTGTGTTGTCAAACACCGCTGTTGCGCCGTTCTCCTCAAAAACGTTGATCGCCACGGGCGAGGTAACGTCATTGCCGAGCACCATATCGAGCTTGGCGTTGATAAGCTGACCTGCCTTGACCTCGCTGAGTCCCGCGTGAGCCGCAAGGATTTTCTGAGACATTGTCATTCCCATAAATATCACTCCAATTTTTATTTTGTTTATATTTTACTCGTAATCAAGCATAATTGCAAGTACCCTTTTGTTTTCGTAGTAAACCGCCTTGCCGCTGTCGGAGATTTTAGGGTTTCCGCCCGTGTAGTGATTCGATCCCTGAATCCAAGAGCCGGCGTATTTATCGGTAATATCCTTCACGGTTTTTTTGAAGTCTACGCTCTTGTCAATAAGATAGGCGCAGTAGGGGCTTTTGTTTCTGGAAGCCTCAATAAGCGAAGCGAGGATCTGATCGTCGTCCGACGGGTCTTTTATCGTCACAAAATTCAGCGTCATATAATTGAGCTCGGTACTGTCGCATTTAGGCACAAACACGTTAAAGAAGCCCGTTGAGCTTGTTTCGCGCTCAGAATAGCCGCCGCTTATTTTGTGGTCGCTTAAAATCTGTTCCTCCGTAAGGTTCACGTAAAAATAGTGCTCAACGCCGCAGGCGGAATCCGTTGAGTCGTTCCATGTTACGTCGATGTGGTACCAGTCGCCGTCAAGCAGGATACAGTTCCACATGTGGCCGTTTTCCGCGTCGTTGTTGAAGTCAGATGTGCCCTCGATAACCGTACACTCGATTCCGAGCCTTCGGCACAGCAATTGAAACGCGTGCGAGTATCCGTCGCAGACAGCCTCTCCCCCGACAAGCGCGCCGTATGCCGTGTGCTTGCTGCCTGCTTCCGTATTGTATGCGCAATTGTCGGATAGATAGTCGTTCAAATACAGCTCTACCTCAAAGTCGTCGGCATTGTCGGGCGCGCCCTTTGCAGCCTTTTCAACAGCCGCGTTAAGCTCCGCCTTTTTGTCTTCAAGCTCATCGCCCGATGCGGTATAGTGAAGCGAGGCGCTCAAACTGTCTTCGTACTCATAATATGTATAGCCCGAGGCGGCGTCAAGCCAGAAAACCTCGGGATGGTCTGCCGTAAAGGCGTTCAGCGCGATTTCAAAGTCGTCTTTGCCCGCTTCACCCAAACCGAACTCGCCGCTGTCGGCTTCGGCGGCGTAAGAGGCTATTGTATCGTAAACCTTTCTTTGAGCCTCGCTTGTCAGCTTTTCACGGCAAAGTTGTGAGGTAAGCGCGGCGCGGTCTTATAACGGCTTTTTTTCAAGCTTTACAACCGTTTTATTAAGCTTTGGCTCGCTTCTGAACCAATATTTCCCCCGAAAGGTGCAGAAGGAAAATATACCCAGCGCCGCCACAGCCGCAATCATCGCGGCTATCACCGCCGCCTTTGTATTGATTCTCACGCCATCACCTTATTATCTGAAATCCTTTATAATAATACTGTATTTTTACGCCTTCGTCAATTGCATTTTAAATATTTGTATGCTACAATATCAAAAGCTAAAGCATCTTCGTATTATAATTGAAGCCTAAGGAGGGTTCTATATGAATCGTGAAAAGGTGATAATCCGCACCGGCGTCATTGGAATTTTTGCGAATGTATTTCTTGCGGGATTCAAGGCTTTCATCGGTTTTTTTTCGGGCTCGATCGCAGTAACAATGGACGCGGTAAACAATCTCAGCGATGCCTTGTCGTCGGTAATCACAATCGTCAGCACCAAGCTTGCGGGCAAGGCTCCCGATAAAAAGCACCCGTACGGCTACGGAAGAATAGAATATCTGAGCGCGGTAACGATTTCGGTTATCGTGCTTTACGCCGGCATTACATCGCTTGTTGAGTCAGTCAAAAAAATCATTCAGCCGGAAACTCCCGACTACGCTCCTATAGCGCTTATCATCATCGGCGTGGCGGTAGCGGTAAAAATAGTGCTCGGAATTTACGTTCACGCAACCGGCAAAAAAGTCAAATCCGACTCCCTGGTCGCCTCGGGCAAGGACGCTCTGCTTGACGCGGTGATCTCAACCTCCACACTTGTAGCCGCCGCCGTTTTCATCATTTGGGGCATAAGCCTTGAGGCGTGGCTTGCGGCAATTATCTCGCTGGTAATTGTCAAATCAGGCGTTGAAATGCTGCGTGACAGCGTATCATCTATTCTCGGCGAGCGCGTCGAAGGTGAGCTTTCAAATCAAATTCGGGAAATTATCCTCACCTATCCCGAGGTTTCGGGCGTATATGATTTGATTCTGCACAACTATGGTCCTGAAAATCACATTGGCTCAGTCCATATTGAGCTTCCGGAAAATCTTAGCGTCAGGCAGCTCGACATACTTGAACGCGACATTTACTCAAAGGTTTACCGCGAAACAGGCGTCGCTCTTACCGGTATAAGCGTTTACTCACGGGTTACCGATAACCGGTTCTCAAATCAGGTTTATTCCGACCTTCGCGACATAATCAGCGCCGACGAACGCGTTTTGCAGTTGCACGGTTTTTTGGTTGACGAACAAAAAAAGCAAATATATTTCGACATAATAATCGACTTCGACGCAAACAACAGAAAGCAGATTTTTCAAGATATTGTGGAAAAAATCCAAGAAAAATATCCGGCATACAACATATGTCCCACCCTTGACGCCGACGCCTCAGATTTTTAGCAATGCCGCATTTTCACTGGAAAAAATGCTTGACTAAAGCGGAAATTTACGATATAATGCTATATTGCAAGGTTATATTTTGAAGGGAGGTTTTCATTTATGTTGAGAACATATCAGCCTAAGAAGCTCCACAGAAAGAAGGAGCACGGCTTCAGAAAAAGAATGTCTACATCCAACGGTAAAAAGGTTTTGGCAAGAAGAAGAGCAAAAGGCAGAAAAAGGTTGTCTTATTGATGCCGCGTGCCGTTTGTCGCTTTGAAACAAACGGCTGCCGGTGTAAAAGACCACTGCGTGTGGTCTTTTTTGTTGATTAACCGCGCCAAACCTGAGGGTGCAATTAATGAGTAGATACAAAACCGTTAAAGAAAACAGAGAGTTTTCGCGGGCTTACCGCCGCGGAAAGTCCTGTGTCAGTCCTGTGTTGGTAACGTATGCTTTAAAAACAAAAGGCAACGTCCTGCGCTACGGAATAACAACAGGAAAAAAAGTCGGCAACGCCGTCAAACGATCCCGCGCCAGGCGGGTCATCCGGGCCTCCTACTTCCAACTCTTCGACCAAATACGTCCCGGATACATCATTATTTTTGTAGCAAGAGGAAAAACACCCTATGTAAAATCGCAGGTTGTACA
>CAZVSQ010000063.1:0-9515 GCA_964629925.1 uncultured Ruminococcus sp. | reverse complement strand
CGGACGGTTAGAAGCGGCGTCTTCATAGGCGTCTTTGTCGAGCACATTATCCTCGCTGCCGTAGATCGAAAGCAGCGATAGATCATCACCGAGTTTTTTGTTGGGGTACGCGGCAAGCAGCACAACGCCGTCAACCTTTTCGGTGTTTTTTGAGGCGTAAGACGATGCCGCAACGCCGCCCATCGAGTGCCCCGAAACATAAACATGCTTGTAGCTGTATTTGCCGATGATAGTGTCGGCGGCGTTGATGTCAAACAAGGCGAACCTTAGCGGCGGCTTTACAATAAAGCAGTCAATACAGCTGTCGGCAAGCCTTTTCATCAGCGGAAGATATGCCTCGCTGTCGACCTTGGCGCCGGGGTAGAAGATGAGCGCCGTGTCCTCGCCCTCGCCGTCAATAAAGTATGCGCCGCCGATCTCGGAGACGCTTTTATCATCAAGCAGAGCCAGAGCGCTTTCATCAGCCGAGTAGTGAATACCGAAATATATGCCGAACGCGGTCGCTATAATAATCAAGCCCGAAACGATACCGATAAGCACATGAAGCGCCATAGGTATCTTTTTCTTTATTTTGCGCCGTATAAGTCCGCTCGCCAAAAAGCAAAGCCCGAACACCGCGATAACGCCGACAATAGCTAAAATAATGTATTTCATAAAGACCTCTGATTTATCAGTGTAATATGATTCAATTATAGCTTATGCGGCAAAAAAAGAAAAGACCAAAAAATATTTAAAAACCTCAAAAACTATAGATAAACTTCAGATTGAGGGTGTAAAATAAGGTTGTAAAGCTGAAAAAGGTATGTTGAGGAGGAATAACCGTGAAAAAATTATTGGCATTGACCATTGCACTGACAGTCTTTGTTACATCTGCAAGCGCCTGCTCAAAGAAAGAGGAGTCGTCCGCCCCCGCTCCTCAAAAAAAGGTTGAGTACACAAAAAAGGACGTCAACGCATATCCGCTTGGCGAAAAAGAGCCGCTTGTGTTCAGCTCGCTTTTCCGCGAGGACTTGCCCGATGTTCCCTTTATCAGCGCAGAGGATTACCTTAACCAGCTTTTCACCGAAAAGCCCGGCGCCGAAAAGGGCGATAACGGAACCGTTACATTTACAAACGCAGGTTTTACCCTGACAATGGATTCCGAGAACGACACCGTTTCAAGCGACTGTATTGAAGGCTTTGTACTTGCTAACCATAAAGTTTACGCTGAGTCGGACGAAGCCGATTACATCAAAGAAAAAGGCATTTCCACCGCTGACGAGATAAAGCCGTTTTCCGCGGATTTGGGCAAGTACGATATCGATATTGTCGAGAGCGACGGCATGGTGTACCTTCCATTCTGCACGCTGGGCGACCTTTTTGCCGACACAGGCAGCGGCTTGCTCTATAAAAACGGCGAGCTGTTCTTTAAAAGCGCCTCGGATACTCTCGATGCGGGCGGCGGTCAGGGCAAGCTTCAGGATACCCGCACAAAAGAGATGGCGGACTTTTGTTACCGTGAGCTGTGCATGACTCTTGATACCGTGTACGGAATGCCTCCGATAGCCGCGCTCGCCGACAGCATACGCGAAAAAGGCTTTGACAAAACCCTCGACACCTTCAACAGCGTTACTCCGCAAATCAAAAAGCTCATCAAATCAGAGAGCACCAAGGACTACTGCAAGGGCATGAGGCTGCTCAGCTATTATTTGAACGACGGCGGCCACACTCAAATGGATTACGGTCTGCAGCGGATGGATGAAAAATACGGTGTTTCGAACACAGCCGAGGTCGCCAAAGAGCTGCTTGACGAGTCGGATCCGGAGCGTGCGGCGATATGTGATAATTACAGCAAGTACATCGAAAAAAATCAGCTGAGAAGCAGTCTGGTTTCCGACAAGAGCAACGCGTATGGTAAGCTTGAATGTGTGCTTTCGGGCGGCAGAACAAACCTTTACCGTTTGGGCGATACGTATTTCTTCGACTTCAACGCGTTCGAAAACTCGATTGTAGAGCCGTTTAAAAACGCTCTCGACTACGCCAAGGAAAATAACGGCAAAAACTTTGTTATCGATTTAAGCACCAACGGCGGCGGCAGCGATTATGTTGTAAACTACATGCTCTCCGTAATGTGCGGTGATGACATACACCGTCACCAAAGCGCAGCTTCGGGCAGCATCTTTACCTCGAATCTCCTTGTCGATAAAAACCTCGACGGCAAATTTGACGAAAAGGACGACGCCGTATCCTACGATTTCCGCTTTGCGGTCATTACCTCGCAGTACTCCTATTCAAACGCCAACTGCATGCCCTGCGCAGCTCAGGAAAGAGGAGTAGCGATCCTGGGCTAAAAGAGCGGAGGCGGCTCGTGCATAGTTTCCGCGCGTTACGCTCCCGAGGGCAATATGTACGTTATCTCGGGCACCTCGCACAACATCCATCCCGACGGAAGCTATGTTGACGACGGAACAAATCCCGACACCGCTCTCCCGGGAGCCGAAAAGAGCTACAGCGGCTTCTATGATTTCGACGCCATTAACAAGGGCGTTGACGCGTTCTACAGTAAATAACTAAGCCTCGGCAAGATTGCTCGGTATCTTGCTGAGGCTTTTTGCGCATTAGTCTTTCAAATAAATCTACCGTTTCACCACAACGCCCATAAGTATTTTGCGGCAGTACGGGCACTGATAATGCTCGTTTACCGCGCCGACGATAGGGGCGCCGCAGTTGGGGCAGGTGTCCTTGACTACACGCTTTGCAAGCATCACCCGCAAGGTTCCGCCGTGCTTTTCGATCGAGCAGTTTTTAAGGTATCCGAGGCGTATGGAGCGCCGTATTGATTTTACGATCCTTTTGGGAGTTTTTGTATGCCTAAAGGGGAGCGACTTAAGATCAACGGTAGGGTTTTTGCATCTCGCAAAATATTTGGCGCAGATATTTGCACTAACGGAGGCTTTCAGGCGCGAAACCATAATGCACAGCGGAATCAGCGTTATCGCAATGATAACAAGGGCGAAAATGATTGTATCCATCATACCCTGCTTTTCCAGCAATACGCTGTTGTTGCGCAGCTTGCCCTGAAGGATCAGCTTTGTAAAATATTTTTCATCGTTGTATTTTTGGATCAAATCAATAGCCATAAAACCATTGATAAGCAGTATTCCCAGTGAAACGCACAGCACAATGATCTGCCCCTTGATTCTGCCGATGAGTCCTTTTTTAGTGTAAAATTCGGGGCGGCGCACTCCTTGAGAAACCGAGCTTGAAATGCTGTAAACGCGGTTGTCTGTAAGAACGCGCGCAAAAAGGTCGGATCCCTGACAATACGGGCAAACGCCAGTAAAGTACACGCGCTTTTCGATTTGAGCGCCGCAGTTGCGGCACTGGCACAGAGCCTTTTTGCTGTAAAGCTCAAGCATATGCCTGTTGTCGCGTTTAACAGCGCGCACCTTCTTCATATAAATCGGGCGCATAATAAACAGCCGCAGCTTAACGCGCGCGGCGCTTATGCCCGTAACGTCGGCAAGCTCCTCGTAAGTTACATAGCCGTCCAGATTGCCCTCAAAATAGTTTGAGTAAAACTCCGCGTTGAAAAGCGCGCGCCGTGAAATCAGCGCACAGATCGACAGAACAACCCCGAGAATCAGGTTGAATGCCGACGGCAAAGTTGCCCTTGCGTTTGCAAAGGTGTTCCAGTCGTCTATGTAGGTCAGCCGCAGCGACAGCAGAACAAAACCTCCGAACATGATAAGCATAGCGCCTAGAATAAGCAGAATTATGTTTTTTGCTTTAAGAAAGCTGATAAAACCCGATTTTAAATACATATTATTCTCCAAAACAGTAGTTTTACAAACAAGTTTTATTATAACATCGCAAATTGTTTTTGTCATCGTTTTTAAGAAATAAATATCTCTGATTTCACATAAAGCAATTGTTGATATTTCCCCTTGTTTATGTTACACTTAATCCGTAACCACATAAAAGGAGATGTAATTATGGAACTGATACAGAGCTTTTCCGTAGATCATATGCGCATAGTACCGGGAATTTTTCTGAGCCGTCAGGATACTGTCGGCGAGGGCACGGTAACAACCTACGACATCAGGCTTAAAAAGCCCAACCGCGAGCCCGTGATAGACGTTGCGGCAATGCATTCGCTCGAGCATATAATCGCAACTTACCTTCGCAACGAGCCTGACTGGAAGGATGAGGTCATCTACTGGGGGCCTATGGGCTGCCTTACGGGCTTTTACCTTATCTTAAAGGGCAGCCGTTCTCCGCGCGAGATCTACGGTCTGCTGCTTAACGCCTTCAAGTCTGTTGACAGCGCCGATTCCGTTCCGGGCACCGCTCCCGAAAACTGCGGTCATTACCTTATGCACAACCTCGGAATGGCAAAATGGTACGCAGCTGAATTTGCCTCTTATCTTGAAGAAAACCGCGATAACGACCGGATCTTCGAGTATCCCAGAGCCGAGCGGCTTGTAACCGACGACGGCCGGCATTTCTTCGACTCATAAATATCTTAAATGCGCTTGCTTCGGCAGGCGCTTTTTTGATGTGAAATATAAGTTATATTTTACAAAATACAAGTTGTTTACGAAAAACTATTGCCAAAAACGGCAGGGTATTATATAATATAATTGTAATGAATTATTGCTCATCAAGGAGGACTGAACATGAAAAAGACAAGAAAAATTTTTTCCAAATGCTTAGCCCTTGCACTCGTTCTTGGCGTCCTTATGGGCGCGTTCCCCGTGAGTGTTTCGGCGGCGTCTGCCGGATCGGAAACCGTCGCGGCAGGAAAACACAGCATTTCCGTATCTTATGATTATGCGGATATAGAAAACCATGTTGCCGACACCTCAAAGCTCGGAACCGTAACGCCTTCGGTTACAAGCGCGGCGCAGGGCGAGATCATCACCCTGAAAGTCAATTCGCTTCCCGCTTATGCCGCGATCCGCGTTGTTTACTTGGACTACACTCCGACCGGCTCTGCCGGAGTGTGCAGGTACGAGCTGACCGGTGATTTAGAATTTGAAATGCCCGATTCCGACGTAGTAATTACGCCCTCCTACATGGTAAACCATAGCAACGGCTATTACAAGGCGACTATCGAGGTATCTGACTACGAAGGCACCTACAGCAGCGCTTCCTTTGACCCTGACTATCCACGCGGAGCGGGAGAGGCTTTCAATTTTGCCGCAGGCGCTACAGACCGTATCGTAAAGGGCGGCATCAGCTGCAGGGTTCTGACACAGCCCGATCCCAACGCGAACGTATCGCTCGGCTCAAGGATAGCTGTCCGCTACTACAATCCAAACGGAACTGCCTCAACAAACGTAATGAACTCAAACGTATATGACGCACCTAATTCCGACCAGCGCGTGCTTGTGTATTTTTCAAAGAAATACAGCGTTTACTGCACCGATCTTCTCGACGGTATCCTGTATTTAAACGAAGATGAGGAGTACCCGCTTTATACCGACCAAACCGAGTATATCCCGGGGCAGCCCGTGTTTATTCACGAGAGAACAAGGATCGAGGAATTCAACAAAGACCCCGATGATTCCAAAGTATACATGATGTATTACGTTGCCGGCGGAAAGCTTAACTACTGCACCAGGTACAGCGATTCCGACCCGCGCTACTATTTCATCATGCCCGAGCACAACACCTACGCCGCTATGAAGCAGGTGTTTTACGTCGATGTAAAAACAAATGTAACGGGCGAGGGCACGGTCAGGTTATCGGCCGACCGCGCCATAAACGGCGACGTTATTTCCGTAAACACAATGCCTGCCGAAGGTTATCGCCTGAAATCCATTACCCTTTCGTCCGATATTCAGGATAGGATGCTCGAGGAAGCTTTGCCTGCCGATATCACCGACAGCAAGAGCTTCACAATGCCTATGGCGTCGGCATATTATTCCCTAAGGGGAAAGACAATAACCGTAAACGCGGAATTTGAAAAGGATATCTGCGAAGTAACTGTCAAAGTGGACGGAACAAATGAAGAGATCAAGGTATCGGTTCCAAGCGGAACAAAGTTTTATGACGCTATGGAAAACGCCGGCGTATACAGCGCTCTTGACAATATGGAAACCGACGACCGCCTGTTCCGTGAGATAGTTACAAAGCCGCTTGCCGATTTTGAAAATGAAGATGAATACACCGACGACGCGTTTGAGCTTATCGATTCCACTATAACCGGCAACATGACGGTTTACGCTACCTTCTTCACAAAAATCAAAAATGTCAGCCTTGAGCTTAAGCGCCCGGAGGCAGGAGTCAGCGTTACACTTGACGGCTATACGCAGAGCATCGTTCCCGAAATAACCTTAGCGAAAAATCAAAACTGCGCTCTTTACGATGATCCAAAGTGGGCGTTCGGCAATATGGAGGAATTGAACCTGAGCTATGAGGGCACATTCAACGCGGCTGAAACTTTTTACGTTGAAATGATGCTTGTACCTGATTTCGGTTACTGGCTTGACAGCAATACGACCGTAAGCGCAACAGGCGCTGAGGTTGAGGAGGCAACCGGAGGAATGGCGATAGGTGTCGTTCTGTCAGCCAAGCCCATGCCGCTGTTGGGCGACGCAAACTGCGACGGCATTCTGAATGTCCGCGACCTTACAGCTATTCAAAGGCATATCGGCGAAAGCAGCCTGCTCAGCGGCGACAGATTTATCGCAGCCGATATCAACAGCGACGGAACAGTTGATATAAACGACGCGACGGCTTTGCAGAGATACTTTGCCGAGTATGAAATAAATTACCGGATAGGCAAATCCGTTGCGGCATAAGCCGTCACTGAAAAAATTACAAGCTGCCTGTTTTTGTCCCTTTTTTGTCCGGTTTTGCTTGATATAATACAGTCATAGCAGAGGATAAAGCCCTCTGAAATCCCAAAAAAGGAGTGATTGTTATGACAAAAATCGAAGTTATCAGAGCAACGCAGGAATGGCAGCAAGCCGGCGCTTATTATGTGCGCGTCCAGGGAATGGACCGAAAATATCACATTCCGCTCAGAGAAGAATTTGACGAGCATGACGGAGGAAAGAGCAAATACATAGTCCTCACCGAGGACGGATATTCCTTTGCGACATGCAGATTCTATGAGCTTGACGGCAGCAGCGTTATGATAGGACGCGTGGTAGTTCTTCCCGAATACCGCGGAAAGGATTTCGGCGCAAAAGTAATTGAAGAAGCCGAAAAGTGGATAGGGGAATCGGGCTACACCGATATCTACCTTGACGCCCGGCTTGTCGTCATAGGCTTTTACGAAAAGCTGGGCTACGAAATAACTGATGATGAAATCATCTACAGCTCACGCTTTGAGTGCAAAAGAATGCACAAAAAGCTGGCAAACGCAGCATAACAAAAACTTTATAGCAAAAGCTGTTCTCTTATACCGATTTTCAATAAAACGCGATCATGGGTTTTATTGGATTTCAGTGTTGATAAACGGAGGACAGCTTTTTTGTTTGCCGCTTATTCCGCCCTTCTTACCGTTTGTACCAAACCTATTGATTTGATTTTAGCAATTTGTTATAATTTTTTATAACAAAACTGTAAAAAAGGAGCTGTTTTTGATATGGACGATAATCGGCTGATGTCCGGAAACACCATACGCGGAAGCTGCTCTCTTTTTGCCTGCCGGTGCTGCCGTACAAAATACGGCTGGGCTCACCGCGATTGGTGCGAAATAAGTGCCTCGACCTCACCCGGATGTGCGGATTGCAGATACTTCAACCGGAAAGAAGGGGAATGCAGGCATCCGGCATTGAAAAAGGAGAAAGGAGGGTTTGCCGTATGAAAAAAATAAACGTCCGTTTTGAAACGGACAAAACGCTTGATACCATTGATATCCTTATACGGGCGGACAAGCGCGACGGGCAGGTTGAAAAGCTGATAGAAAGCCTTGCTCAGCGCGAGGCCTTTACGCTTGTAGCGTTTGATGAAAACGATTGCGCCAGCGTTATCGTCGAGAGTGATATAGTTTTCATCTCTGCGGACGGCAAGGATGTGCGCATAATCACCACGGGCGGCAAATACCGCGCAAGGCAGTCGCTAAGGAGCCTTGAGGATATACTCAGCCGCGCTTTTCTTAGGATCTCGCGCTTTGAGATAATCAACCTTAAAAAGGTCAGAAAATACGATTTTACAGTCGGCGGCACCCTTCGTATTGAATTTGAGGACGGCATGGAAACCTGGGCGTCGCGCCGCTATATTCCTCTTATCAGAAAAAGGATTTCGGGAGAGGAGGGGTACTTATGCTGAAAAAGACTGTAAAAAACGCCGTCATCGGGTTTTTGATAGGAATGGTTACAGGCAATGTCATAGCTATCCTTACGGGAACCTCAGATACCGGCGGAGTCACCTTCGCGTCCCAAAAGCTTCTCGATATTTCGGGCGGTAGCGGCGTTGTCGCAATGCTGCTTCAAGGCCTTTTCTCCGGCTTGTACGGAGCGGTCTGCTTTGCCGGAATGTCCCTCTATGAAGCGGAGCGGCTCTCTTTGGCGGCGGCTACGGCGCTTCACTGCGCCCTTATCGTTCTGCTGTTCATACCCATTTCGCTGCTGCTCGGCTGGGTAGGCAGCATTGTTGAGACCGTAATAATCGCCTCGATACAGATCGCAGCGTTCTTTATGATTTGGCTGATTTTGTGGGCTATTTATAAAAAACAGGTAAAAGAGCTTAACGAAATGCAGAAGCAATTTTCCGAAGAGGAAAACAAAGATAAATAAAAATCCCCGAAAGGAGACATCAAAATGAAAAAAATCACCAAAACAGCATTAGCAATCCTACTGTCGCTTTGCCTGTGTATCGGTATGGTACCGGCAGGTATGCTCAGCGCGGGAGCGGCAAATGGCGATTCGGAGCCTGTCGGCTTCAGCCCCGACAATTTCAAGGCGCAAATCAAAAAGGTCAGCATCGGCGCACCGATTACAGGCTTAGACGGCAAAAAGTATCTGCCTGTCGACGTTCATTTCTTTGCCGCCGAGAACCTCAGCGACAGCCAAGTCGTCCATTTTCTTGAGGGCTATCTCAAGGTGCAGCTCAAGGACGGCAAACTCGCCGAAAGCATCAGGGGCCTCGGTATGACGCTGATCGGCCCGTTAAAGACCGACGTTCCGCTGCTTGAGAGCAATTTGTGGAACTGGGACTGGACTCCCTATGATACCGGCGGCGGGCAGGGCGTTATCAAGTACAACGTACCGCTGCTCGATGAAGGCGAAACCCAGACCGTAGAGAAGAGCCTTGCGACCGGCATGACCGAAGTCAACGGTGTCAAGGTCGGCGATAAGGTCACCGTTCAGAACGAAACGGTCGTCAATACGAACGGCTTTCCTGAGCAGATCGTGCAGGAGCTGTTTCCTGACGGTCCGAGCGTGTTCTCAGACCCTGTCACCTTCACCATTGAGGATCAGAGCAGTTATCCCAAGGAGATCACGATCAGCACGGACGATAAGATCGTTGCGCCTCCCGAAGAGGTCGTGCTGCCCTATACCGGTCAGCCGCAGGAGTGT
>CAZVSQ010000062.1:0-9546 GCA_964629925.1 uncultured Ruminococcus sp. | reverse complement strand
GTTTTGTCAAACAGCAGCGCAACGCCGTCGGTTTTGAAGTATGGCTCCACGTAAACGTCCTGCGCGGGCATTTTGAACGTGTATATTCTCTCGTTGGGGGCGTATATCTGCCCGTCGGTTTCGGTCGCTTTCACGTCAAGCTCGTTTGCTGTCGTGGAATTTGAGTCTATCAGCCTGATCGAACCGACAATGTTGTTATCAAAAGGACGGGCGTATACGGTGACGGTTTCGCCGGGCGCGAAAAGCATTTCGCTCTGTCCGTCGTGGCTCTCAAACTCCAGATCGCCGTTCTGAGCGTTCAGAAGATAAACATGGTGGTAATCGGGCGTGGTATCGTCCTTGGTGTAGACCTTGATCGTGCTGTTCTGGTAAGGAGCGGAGACGCTCAGCTTGTAGCCGCCATCATCCATCTGATAAAGCGTATCGCCGACGTCATAAGTGATCGACTGCTGGGGTTCGGTGTCGGTCGCCGCTGCCGTCGCGGTCATCACGGACGAATACGGCGTGTTTTTGACCCTGCCGTCCGCACCGATCAGCTCGACCTTGTCTATGACCTTTCCCTCATCGGGGTAGATGTGGAGCTCGACCTCGGTGCCTGAGGTGATGGCAGCGCTGCCGCCGTTTTCCATCACCTTATTGCCGCCGTTGTAGGCTTCTGCCCTTGCGCCGCTCGATTGGAGATTCATGGTGCGGCTGATCGTTTCGCTGTTGATCATGATGGTGGTGAGCGGGTAGGTACTGTTGTGCTTTTTGATTGACGAGAGGTCAAGCGTGACTTCGGCGCTTTCCGGCGACCCTTGGATAGCGTAGGAGACATTCATCACCGTCATTTTCTGCTTATCGACGTTATAGCGCGATTTGTCGAGAAGGGCATACGCGCCGTCCGATCCCTTCGCGCGGTAATCGGCGAGACTGTGCATGGCGTCCATTTTTCCGTAATCGTTGAGATAGACGTCCAGCAGGTTGTTGGATAGCTGAAAAGCGTTCCTTGAGATCAGGTTTGTCAGCTCGCCTCCGTTTTTGAGCACACGGAAGCCCCTGTCTTTTTTGCTGCCATCGGTGCTCTGGAGGTTATAGAAGTCCTGCGACATGGTGTAATCTTCATACAACACATCATAGACGCTGTCCTGGTGATATAAATCAAAGCGGTTGGCTTCATAACGGCTGACAGCGTAAACATTCGCGGAGCCGTAGGGCTTTATCAGCTGAACCTCAAGCGTATCATAGGTTTTGACACTGTGGAGCGTTTTGACTTCATCGCTGAAAAGACCCGTTGAGACGACATGATCTTCTTCATTCTTAAAATCCATATCGAAGGTCTGTGTCATGTCATAACCGCGCATCAAAGTGATCAGCTCGTCCTGATAGAGGTCGACAAGCTGGTAAATACCGCGCAGTCCGGTTTTTTGTGCGGTCTCATATTTGCCCATCAAGGAGCTGAGAGCGACCTGACGCTTGCTCTCGTCATCGCAGTACTGCGTATCGCTGTTGATACGGTACGCGCCGTATTCCGCGAAGAGCTGATAAGCGGTAAAGTAGGTGATAAGATGAGACGCCGCCTCGCCGATACACGCGGTCATCATGTCATACACCTGATTTTCGCCAACCAGATTAGAGTTGCAGTAATCCATGACGTAATCGAGGTAGGTCTTTGCGCCCTGAGCCGTACTTCCCCAAAATCTTTTGTCGGAGATATCATCGGCGAGAGCTTCCGTGGGATAATAAGGAGATATGGTCAGCAGATAGCTGTTAAGATCGTTGTAGAAATTAACGTCGTCGCTTCCCGACTGGATATCCTCGACGACCGTTGTCGCCGTCGTGTAGTAGGACTCAACGTCGTTGTAAGCAGCGCCAAGCGCCGAAACATCCTCCATCAGCGTGCTTTCGGTCACCGTCGGGTCCTCCGAATCGTTGATGTACTTCTTCAGACATTGGCTCAGCGTCCTGAAGGTGCCGGTAACGCCGAGGTACTTTGTGCTGAAATCACGCAGCTTCGCGGTCTGATCGGCAAAGGAGTTTTCGGTGATCAGCTTTTCAAGCTGCGCGATCATCGTATCGGTGTGAGCGCTTGCGGCGCGGACGGTAGCGTCCAGCTCATTGAGCTGCTGCTCGATCTCAGCACAGGCGTTAAGGATCTTGGAGTTTGTGATTCCCTGACCGCCGCCGAGGATTTTTCTCGTGGCGTTGAGCATTTTCTGAATATTCTCGTTTTCCGTAGAGGATGCCGCCTTGCCAAGTCCCGCCAGAATGGTGCGGTCGATCAAGTCATAGGCAAACTTCTTCATTTCCTTTGTAGCGATACTCGTCACGATGCCGCCGACAGGCTCGCTGCCTGACTGAGCCGCAGAAACCACGGAGGGCATAACGCAGGACAGGACAATCAACACAGACAGCAAAGCCGCCGTGGCGATAAGCCCTGCTTTTTTGGATATTCGCCTTAGCATAAACAACACTTCCTATCATAATATTTCAGCATTATGATAGCAAAAAAAGCTTAGTTCAACAAGGTATTTGGGACGAACGGTCAATTTTAGGGACGAATGGTATTTATTTTTGTGTCTTTATCCTATATAATAATCATGGGAGAGATACAGATGAAAATTGCGATTATTGACGATAGCAAAATAGAACAGGAACGGCTGTTGAATTGCATATCCGTTTGGGCGCAAAGCAGCGGCACGTTCGTAAATACAGAAACCTTTGACAGCGGAGAAAGCTTTGTGCGGACACTGCAAAAGGCTCGGTTTGATGTTGCCTTTATGGATATTATCATGGACGGCAAAACAGGAATCGAAGCGGCAAGATGTCTGCGTGAAAACGATCTTGACACGCTGCTGATTTTTATCACCACAAGCCCCGAGTTTATGGTGCAGGCGTTTCCGTGCCATGCCTTCGATTATATCATGAAGCCCTACACGCAGGAGCGCGTCGATCGGGTGCTGGACGACGCAAAGCGCGCGCTCGGAAAAAGAGGCGAGGTGATCGAAATAGCGGGGGAAAAATTTCTGCTGTCGGATATTCTCTACATCTATTCCGATTCCAATTACTGTGAGATCTATACAAAGCGCGGCAAACGCAAGCTGCGCATCTCCTTTACGGAGCTTTCCGAAAAGCTCACTGCGCACCCGTCCTTTATGGTGGTCGGCAGAGGGGCGGCGATCAACTTTGATAACACCTCGCACATCTCGGATCTGGACTGTGTGATGACAAACGGCGACAGGGTGCCTGTCAGCAGAAGAAAAATCAAAGAAACCGAACAGGCTTTTTACGACCGGCAATTTCAAAAAATGCTTTCAAAGGAATAGATTATGAGCGAACTGTTATTTCATATCCTCGATTATATGACGATCCTGCCGGCGGCGGTGATGTGCGTACTGCCGGTACTTGATCACAGCAAAATAAAGCCGCGCGTACTTCTGCCGGTCATGTCTGCCGCAATCATTGTTTCGGCGGTACTGCTCGGTATTATCAGGGAGCTGCTTGCCGTTAACGCCAACGCGCCGCTGTTTGTCTTTTTGGTTCCGGCGGCGACCCTTTACTTCATGGCTTTTGACGTCAAAAAGACCAAGCTGTGGTTCATCTTTATCAGCACAATGGCGGTATTCTCCTTCGGAGGCTTGGCGACGCACATCGTCAAAGCGATGACCGATTCCGGATCCGAGTTTGCGATCGAGCTTTCGGCAAAATGGTTGATTTCGATGTTGTTTCTTTTGGGAGAGATCGTCTTTCTCAAACAGCTGCGCTGGCTGTTGGAAAACGACAACATCAATGCTGTCTGGCGGTTTATCTGGGCGGTACCGGTTATTGTGACTGCCGCGAATATCTATATGATTCCTCAGAATTACGCGAATGTGCGCGTCGGCAGAATCTTTCAGCTTTATATCATGGTAGAAGCGCTTTTTGTCGTGTTTTTTATCGTGATTCTGATCATGCTGTATCGAACCGCCAAGGCGATCACCGACAAAGCGGAATCCGAACAGAACGCGCGGCTGCTCGGTATGCAGGCGGCGCAGTATGAGAACCTGAAAAAATATATGGACAGTACCGCGAGACTGCGGCACGACTTTATCTATATGGCAAAAACCGCGCAGGCTCTTGCGGCAAACGGAAAAACGGCGGAGTTGCAAAAGCTCCTGCATGACTACGGAACAGACATTGACTCAAACGCCACGCCGCCGAAATACTGTGAGCATACCGCGCTCAACGCAATCACCGCCTACTACGCTTCCGAGGCGAAGGAAGCGGCTATAACACTGACCGCAAGGCTGAACGTTTCACAGAATATCATTATTTCGGATTACGAGCTGTGCTCCGTAGCGGGAAATATCCTTGACAACGCCGTTGCCGCCGCGAGAGAAGTAAAGGACAGTCCCGCACAGATCGTTTTTGTCGCCGATACAAAGCCGAACGGCGATCTGTATCTTGCCGTTTCCAATCCGTATAACGGCGATATCAAGAAAACAGGCAAAAAATTCACCTCCACCAAAAGCGGAGGGCACGGTATCGGTCTGGAATCCGTCAAGGCGATCGTTGACAAGAATAACGGCTACTGCAACTTCCACTACGACGGCAAAACTTTTTATTCCGAAATTATGTTAAGGCAGGTATAAATATGCATCCTATTGTTTTTGTGGTCATCATATCTTTGGTTTGTCTGCTCGGATTCTTTAACGAGAAGGTCACCAAGCTGACCTATGAAATATCGCTGATGTTATTTTCGGTCGTTATCGGTATCGTGCTCCTGATAACCGCAACACTTACGCAGGGGACCGCCGTTGCCGATGTGCTCGACCGAACCGGTTTTATCAATATCGAAGGCTTTTTGATGGATGGCGTGCTGTGCTTTATGCTCTTCGCGGGCTCCTGTCACATGAAGCTCTCGGATTTCAAAAAGCAGGCGCGTCAGGTGAGTGTGCTTGCCTTTGTCTGCACGCTGCTCGGCGCTTGCTTTTACGGCGCGCTGTTTTTCGGCGCGTCCGTGCTGCTCGGGCTGAACCTTTCTTTGTCGGTCTGCCTGATGTTCGGCAGTATTGTCGCGCCGACCGACCCGATCGCCGCGACCGGTATTCTCAGTAAATTCGGATTACCCCAAAACATTTCTTTTTTGATCGAAGGAGAATCCCTCTTTAACGACGGAGTCGGCGTAGCGCTGTTCGTCTGCTTTTCCGGCATGGCGACCGCCTCGGCTTCGGGCGGCTTTGTCGCTGTTATGCTCAAGGAGCTTTTAGGAGCCGTTGCTGTCGGCGCAGGCGTAACGGCGGCTTCGTTCCTGCTGTTCAAAAACACAAAAAGCAAAACGCTCGGGGTTTTTGTCAGCCTGATGATGGTTTCGGTCAGCTACGCCATCTGCGAATGGCTCGGCTTTTCCGGCGCGATCGCTTCCGTCGTCTGCGGAATCCTGTTTTCCTATTTGCGTTCCCGGTTTTGTATCGGCGATAACTCCGTCAAGTCGGAAAGCTTCGACAGTTTTTGGGAAACGCTCGATGTGCTGCTCAATTCTCTGCTTTATGTAATGCTTGGATTGTCGTTTGTTCACATTCTGCAAATGGAGCACGTCGTCATACTTTCGCTGATCGCGATCGCGGCAAATTTCATCGCGCGCTTCGGCAGCTTAAGTATATCCTCTCTGTTTATGGGTAAAATCCCCGACGGTTATGACAGATTCAGCTTTATCAAGCTGCTGACATGGGGAGGTCTGCGAGGCGGCTTGTCGGTCGCCCTTGCCATGAGCGCCCGCGAAATGCTGTCGGAAAAAACCTACTATATCATTTTCGGCGGAACATACGCTATTGTATTCTTTACGACGGTTATTCAGGGCTTGACCATGAAACCGGTTTATAACAGGATCAGCAACTCCGTAAAACGGCGACAGATAAGATAAATAACGAACAAAAGGCACTTCACTCTTTCGGGTGAAATGCCTTTTGCGTTATCTATTCTTTTTTTGGAAATTCTTTACTCTTTGCGAAAGAGCCTCTAATTCTTCCTTTGACAGATCCGGCAAATGCTCCAAATCGTCAATAAATTTATGTGCGCTGTCATTGGCTCTGAAACGGGCAACATCCATAAAGAAGCTTGTAATTACCGCAGTAAAAATAGCGATTACGGCAATGGAATAAACCGTCAGAACAACGGTGATGATTCTTCCTACCAAGGTGACAGCCGCGAAATCTCCGTATCCGATGGAGGTTGCGGAGGCAAAGCAAAACCATACTTGTGATTGCCCTTATCGCAGAACCTATCACTCTGATCAAGGCTGGGCTTACCAAATGAAAGCATACGTCAACACCTTAAAAGAGAACAAAATCTTTCAAAGTATGTCGCGCAAGGGTAATTGTCATGATAATTCGGTGATGGAAAACTTTTTCGGTATTATAAAACAAGAAATGTATTACGGTAAAGTTTATTACAGTTTTGACGAACTCAAGAATGCAATAGAGAGATACATCCATTACTACAATACAAGAAGAATCAAACAAAAGCTTGGTGGGTTAAGTCCGGTTAACTACAGGCTCAACCTTTTAGCTGCATAAAAAAGCGCAGCAGTCGCTAAACTGCTACGCTTTTAATACTAAGTCCAACTTTTGGGGGTCACGTCATTTCTTTTGCCAACAGGGGTCTCTGCATGTTATAATCTGACGGGTATATTTTTTGAGTTGAGGTATTTTTTTAATTCGGGTATCGGTATTTCGCCGAAGTGGAACAGCGACGCAGCTAGAACAGCGTCCGCTTTACCGTCGGTAAACGCGTCGTAAAAATGCTCAAGAGCGCCTGCGCCTCCGCTTGCAATAACCGGAATGCCGACGCGCTCGCTTATTGCGCGTGTAAGCTCAAGGTCGTAGCCCGTCTTTTGACCGTCCTGATCCATACTGGTGATGAGTATCTCGCCTGCGCCTCGCTTTTCGCATTCGACCGCCCATTGTACCGCGTCGAGTCCCACGGGCTTTCTTCCGCCGTTGATATAAACCTCCCAAGAACCGTTTGCGCCGCGCTTTGCGTCAATAGCAGCGACAACGCACTGGCTGCCGAATTTATAAGCTGCCTCGCTAATAAGATCGGGGCGGTGAACAGCTGCCGAATTAACGCTCACCTTGTCGGCTCCGGCTCTGAGCAATGCGTTAAAATCGTCAACGCTTCTTATTCCGCCGCCGACGGTAAAGGGGATAAAGATAGAGTTCGCGACCTTTTCAACCATATCTATCGTAATGTTGCGGGAGTCGGACGACGCCGTAATATCCAGAAAAACAAGCTCGTCAGCGCCTTGCTTATCGTATTGCTTCGCGCATTCGACCGGGTCGCCGGCGTCGACAATGTTGACAAAGCTTACGCCCTTAACGACCCTGCCGTTATTTATGTCAAGGCAGGGGATTATTCTTTTTGCGTACATGTTACTCTCCTCTCACGATATCGGCAAAGTTCCTTAAGATTTGCAGACCTACTTCTCCGCTCTTTTCGGGGTGGAACTGAGTTGCAAATACATTGTTCTTCTCGATTGCGGCGTCAATAGTAACGCCGTATTTTGTTTGCGCCGCAACGATTTGCTTGTCGGCGGCATCAAGATAGTAGGAGTGGACAAAATAGACATACGGGTGCCCGTCAATTCCCTTAAAAAGCCTGCCTTGTTTTTTTATGTCAAGGCTGTTCCAGCCCATGTGAGGTATTTTAAGACCTTCGCCGTTTGGGATTTTTGTAATGCTGCCGTCAAAGACGCCCAAGCCCTTTGCGCCGGGGCTTTCCTCGCTGCCGGGGAACAGAAGCTGCAAACCCAGGCAGATACCGAAAAACGGCTTTCCCGATTTGATATAGTCTACGGCAGTGTCGCCAATCCCGAATTTGTTCAGGCTGTCAACGGTATCTCCGAAAGAGCCTACGCCCGGAAGCACCGCACCGTCAGCTTTCATTATCTCGTTGTGGTTATTTGTTACAAAGCAGTCGCAGCCGATGTGCTCAAACGCTTTCTTTACGCTTTGAATGTTGCCGGCACCGTAGTCGATTATAGCTATCATCATATCATCTCCTATCAAGAATCCAATGATATTTTAGCATAGAAAAGGCTTTTTTGCAACCGTGAAAAAGTAAATTTCATAAAATCAATCGATATTTTCGGTTTTCCTTTAAAAACGATTGAATTTTGCAAGTTTTTGTGATAAAATGAAATGAATCACGAAAAATAGGAGTCTTTTCAGATGATTACACATCTTTTAACCCGAATCGATCTACTGATGAACAGTTTTTCAAAGGGGCAAAAGCGTATTGCGCTCTATATCGAGGAGCATTACGATAAGGCGGCTTTTATGACTGCCGCCAAGCTCGGTGAAACTGTAGGGGTATCCGAGAGCACGGTAGTCCGCTTTGCGACAGAGCTGGGATATGACGGTTATCCTAAAATGCAAAAGGCAATGCAGGAAATGATCCGCAGCAAGCTTACTTCTGTTCAGAGGATCGAAGTAACATCGAGCCGCATCGGCGACGCCAATGTTCTTGACAGCGTACTGATGCAGGATATTGAGAAAATCCGCCGCACCATCGAGGAAACCTCTCACGAGGACTTTAACAGAGCTGTTGATGAAATATGCAGGGCAAAGCGCATTTATATTTTCGGCGTGCGTTCGACCGCCGCGATCGCAAGCTTCCTCGCGTATTATTTCCAGCTGATTTTTGATAATGTTACGGTTATCAACACAACAAGCACCACCACGATGTACGAGCATATTTTCCGTATGTCAAGCGACGATATAATTATAGGAATCTCATTTCCGCGTTACAGCACAATGGCTGTAGAGGCTATGGACTTCGCAAGAAGCCGCGGAGCACACGCAGTGGCGATCACCGACAGCATGGCGTCGCCCTTGGTTGCGTCAGCCGACTCGATCCTTATCGCGCGCAGCGACATGGCTTCAATAGTTGATTCGCTTGTCGCTCCGCTCAGCCTTATCAATGCGCTTATTGTCGCAACCGTTCTTAAGAAGAAGGATGAGGTTTCCGAGACCTTCCACGCGCTGGAGCAGGTCTGGAACCGAGAGGGAGTTTACACCAATCACGAAGACGACGTAAAGAAGAATCAGGATGATAAGTAAAAAAATAGCCGTCATCGGCGCGGGTGCCGCGGGCATGATAGCCGCCGGCACGGCGGCACGCCTCGGAGCCTCTGTCACGCTGATCGAAAAAAATCCGCGCGTTGGCAGAAAGCTGATGATCACGGGCAAAGGGCGCTGCAATATTCTGAATAACTGCGACATCGCGACTTTTATCAATAACGTGCCTGTCAACGGCAGGTTCCTTTATTCCGCGTTAAACAATTTTTCGCCCTCTGACGCATATGATTTTTTTGAGGAAATAGGCGTTGAGCTTAAAACCGAGCGCGGCAGCCGCTGCTACCCTCAGTCGGACAGGGCTGTTGATGTAGTGGACGCTCTGCGGCGCTTTGTGCTTGACAGCGGCGTAACTATCGTAAACGATACCGCAAAGTCGCTTGAAATCGAAAACGGCGAGGCGGTCGGCGTAAGGTGCGAAAATCAAACGTATTATGCCGACAGCGTAATTATC
>CAZVSQ010000061.1:0-9596 GCA_964629925.1 uncultured Ruminococcus sp. | reverse complement strand
GTTTGAAAACGTAAACATTCAGAACGAAAAGCTTGTGTACAAGCGCTTTACCGACAACCAAACCGTGTTTGTAATGTTCAACCTGACCGACCGTTGGGAGCGCCTCGGCTTTGACAGCCGCTGCAGCGCAAAGCTCACCGACGTTCTGAACAATAACGAGGTGTTTGACTGCAGCGGATGGTGCGAGCTTGACATGCCGCCCTATTCGTCAAGGATCCTTGTTGTTAACGACGGAAGCTTTAAGGTGGATTTGGGCGCCGAGGTTGAGTGCACTCCTGTTGAAGCTCCTGCTAATAATTCTGTTGCGGAATTAAAAGAAGAGGAAGTGACCCTCGGCAAGTACCGCCACTTCAAGGGCAATGAGTACGAAGTGATAGGCTTTGCCAAGCACAGCGAGACCGAGGAAAAGCTTGTGCTGTACAAAAGCCTTAAGAACCCTGATGAAGTATGGGCAAGACCGTACGATATGTTTAAAGAGATTATCTTCCGCGACGGAAAGCAAATAAGAAGATTTGAGAAAATCTAACAGAAAATCACCCCCGGTTACCCGAGGGTGATTTTTGATTTAGTAACGCGTTAGTTTATCGTATATCATTCGTACACGCCGTACACTTCGCCCGTGTGCGCGTAGTTTGATTGGTACTCGGCAAGATAAACCTGGATGCAGGTTACGTCCTTGACTGTAATTTGACCGTCCTTGTTAACATCGGCAAGGATCTTGGGAATACCTGTCAGTTCTTCAAATTCGGCAAGAACTCTCTGGACTTTAGATACATCCTGAACGGTGATAGACTCGCTTTCGTCAACGTCGCCGTAAATGCCCTTCTTGACAAACTGAGTCTCGCTGGGAGTTTCATTGCCCTTTGTAACGTCGGTGGCTTCAACTTCCTCTTTATGAGGAACCATATCAGTTGTTTTCCAGCCTGCCGGTTTGCCGCTCGTAAGCTTCATAGTTTCAAGAACATGTGAAGCACCCTCGAGCTTGATTTTCTGAGATTCAACAGCGTTTGCCGTAGGCCACTGGGTTGTCAGGTTATTTAATTTGTTTGTGCCGTTGAAGATTACATATGTGTTCGGCGAGTTAGGCAGATCAAAATCGGATTCTTCCGTGATATTGGTGCCCTTTTTCTGAGCAAGGCATCTTGCGGGGATCTCGGCGTAGTAGTAATCGCCGTCCTCTGACATCGCAACGCCCGGCCAGCCCGCTACAACATAAGTATAGGTGGAGCTTGTTGTTTCGTCATATACATAGCAGTTTACATTTTTCCAGTTCTTTACCGCGCTTTTTGCAAGGAACACATATATGCCTGATGATGTCGGCGGGTTCTTCTTATAGAAATATGTAGCTTTTGAGGTATTTCCGTTTGCGTCCTTAGCGGTAAGGTTGAGAGTAATTGTCTCGCCTACTTTGTAATCGGAGCCGATCCTGATAGTGGGAGTGCCCGTAAACTCGGCAGGAGTTGAGTTTTCAAGCGCGTATGTACCCGAAACCGCGTTTTCGAGCGAAAGCTGAACGGTCATGGTGTCCTCGCTGAAGCTGCCCGACTCAACGGAAGCAACAGCCTTCGGTGTGGTTGTGGATTTGTAAACGACCGCTACGCCTGTGCTGCCGATATTGCCCTTGAGCACGCCGCCGCTAACGGTAAAGGTATTGCCCGTTACTGTGTCGGTATAGCTGCCGTCGGCAAGACCTGTGTCGCTGATATTTGCGGCTGCCTCGTTGCCCGAAAGATTGGAGATAACGATTCCGCTGTCGCCGCGCGCTACATATACCATTGTGCCTGATTTTCCGACCTTTTCGGAAGTAACATTGGCAAACGCGTTGTGGAACTTGTTTACCTCTGAAACAACAGTGCTCTTATAAGTCAGGTCGCCTGCTGCCTCGCCCATAAGCGCCGAGCCGGGACGCGCAAAGAAGAGCGCCGTAGCCTTGGCTCTTGAGGCTACGATAGCCCATGCCTTGGCGATGTTTGCATCGTCAATATTTGATGTGTTGGAAATGCCCGCGGAGCCCGAGCTGCCCATATAGGTATCGTGTGATTCCGCCCACAGAACAGCCTTTGAGGCGTCGCGTGAAAGCTGGTAGTTTGTAGCCGAAGCCATGGTAGTGTTGCCCTTTTCAACGCCTGCAAGGACGTTGTCGCTCGACTTGTTTTCGGTGACTCTCATGCGGTCTGTGTACCCGCTGACGTTTCTGCTGCCGATGGTGTTGAGGATCTCACCGTAGGCAAAAAGCTCTTTGCCGCCGTTCTTGGTTTTGTAATATTCCTTTGCCTTATCGAGCGTATTTTTCCAGAAATCCGAGGCGTATGTGCCGTCCTTTTCGGTTTCGATGTGCTTAGCCGCGTCAAAGCGGAAGCCGTCTACGCCGCAGTCGATGCACTGCTTGAGCAGACCGAGGATCTTTTCCTGAACCGTGCTGTTGGATGTGTTGAGGTCCGGACAGGCTGAAACATGACCGAGAACCATTTTGGGCATAGAGTCGTCCGCTGTGCCCTTTTCACTGTGGAAATAGGTACTGTAGTTGTTGTAGATATCGGGCTCATATTCCTCTACCTCAGGACCGAGCTCATCGGGAAGATCCGAGCCTGACTTGCTTACATTGTTAGCCATGTGGTTTGCTACGATGTCAACAATGATTTTGATTCCGTACTTGTCAGCCTCTGTACACAGATCCGTAAGCTCGGCGCTTGTTCCGAGCCATGAACTCTGCGCTATTGAAAAGCTTACGGGCTGATAGAGCTTCCACCACTGATTGGCAACGTCGGACGACATTCCGTAGTTCTTAGGCTGGGTTACAGGTGAAGTCTGAACAGTTGAATATCCCGCTGCGGCGATCTGCGGCAGGTTTGCTTTAATTGAATTGTAAGACCAGTTGAAAGCGTGCAGAATTACGCCGTCCTCGGTTTTCTCCTGAGTATTCAGCTCGCTTGACACAGCAGAATCGGCGCTCGTGCCGGCGGCGTTTGCCGAAATAGAGAAAGCCAGCGAAGAGGTAATTAAAGCCGAAGCTACAACTACGCTTACCAGTTTTTTGAACCTTTTCATCAAAAAACCATCCTTTCTAAAAATTTAATCATAATTATTATACCAAATCAATGGCGATTTGTACATATTTTATGTTACAAATCCTCAATGCTTTTTTTGTGCATTATTACGTTCATGCTGTAAAATGATGATATCTATTGAAAGCCTAAAAATCATTGACTTTTGGCGCCTTTTGTCATATAATTTAGTTTGGCTTTTAGCGATCAATTCTAAAAAGGGGTGCATAAATGGAACAGACAAATAAAAAGGTCATCGTATCTTTAAAGGATATTTTTGTAAGTTTTGACGGCGAGGTCATACTCAATAATATCAACCTTGATATCTGCGAAAAAGAGTTTGTTACTATACTCGGTCCCAGCGGCTGCGGAAAGACCACCACCCTGCGGATAATCGGCGGTTTTGTCGAACCTGACAGCGGTGATGTTATCTACGACGGAAAGCGTATAAATAATCTTCCGCCTCACAAGAGGAACGTTAACACCGTTTTTCAAAAGTACTCCTGGTTTCCTCCTCTTAATGTCTGTGACAACGTAGCCTTCGGCCTTAAGCTGAAAAAGCTTCCGAAGAATGTAATAAAAGAAAAAGTAATGAAAATGCTTGCTATCGTAGACCTTAAGGGCTATGAAAAGCGCTCGATAGCAAAGCTTTCCGGCGGTCAGCAGCAGCGTGTGGCAATTGCGCGCGCTTTGGTATGCGACCCGGATATCATCCTGCTTGACGAGCCGCTCGGCGCTCTGGACTTAAAGCTGCGCAAAAGCATGCAGCTTGAGCTCAAGGAGATCCAGCAGCAGACCAAAAAGACGTTTATCTACGTCACCCACGACCAGGAGGAAGCCCTTACCATGAGCGACCGCGTTGTTGTTATGAACAACGGCGTGATCGAGCAGATAGGCACGCCCGAGGACATATACAACGAGCCCGTAAACGCGTTCGTAGCCGACTTTATCGGCGAGGCGAACATTCTTAACGGCATTATGATAGACGACTGCAGAGTAAGGATACTCGGCAGAGAGCTTGAATGCGTTGACAAGGGCTTCGGCAAAAACACGCCTGTAGACGTTGTTATCCGCCCCGAGGACGTAATAGTCTGCTCCCCCGCCGACGGTCAGCTTACGGGCGTGGTCGAAAACATAACCTTCAAGGGCGTTCATTATGAGATCAGCGTCCGAGTAGGCAAATGCGAGATCCTTATCCACTCCACCGACAGCGCCGTTTTGGGCAGCGAGGTCGGTCTGAGGGTGATCCCGTTCAATATTCAGATAATGAACAAGCTGCTGCCTATTGCAAGCAATACTATTGAAACTACCGTGACCTACGCCGACGAAACAGAGCGCAGCTTTGAGTTTGAGCTTGAGGGCGAAACGATTACCGTTCCCGGCAAGTACATTCCCGAGGGCAAAAAAGTCAGGATACACATGCCGTTTGACGCCCTGTCCATTACGGGCGAGGGCGAAGGACACCTTAAGGACGTTTATATAGAGTCGGTCGTTTACAAGGGCGAGCATAACGAGATAATCCTTGAGTCCGACACGCGCAAGTGGCTAATGCTCAGCGACACCGACGAGCAGGTAGCTACATATGTGCCGCTGTGGTTCGACTTTTCAAAGGCAAGCTTTGAGGTGATCGACTCACCTGATAACGGGGAGGGTGAGCTATGAAATCTAAAAAGCTCTCTATCCCCTACATCGCGTGGATGGTAGTATTTACCATGATCCCGATAGTCATGATAGGCCTGACCGCTTTCCGTGACAAGGCGGGCAACTTTTCGCTGGAGCCGTTTGCCAAGGCGTTTGACTACAGATATGTGTTCTTTAAATCACTATGGATAGCCCTGCTGTCGACGCTTATATGCCTGATTTTGGCATACCCGTTGGCATACATGCTCAGCAAGATGAAAAAGTCGACACAAAAAACCGTTCAGCTCCTTATCATGGTCCCGATGTGGATGAACTTCCTGCTGAGGATCTACGCGTGGAAGATAATCCTTCAAAAGCACGGCGCGCTTGACACGGCGCTGTCTATGCTGGGCATCCACGGCAGCTATATAGGAAACACCGCCGCGGTAGTTGTCGGCATGGTCTACGAGTACCTGCCGTTTATGGTGCTGCCGATTTTTACCGTTATGCAAAAAATCGACCATAACCTGATTGAAGCGGCTCAGGACTTGGGCTCAAACAACGCCTCGGTATTTAAAAAGGTCATCTTTCCGCTTAGTATTCCCGGCGTTATTTCGGGAATAACAATGGTGTTCGTACCAAGCGCCAGCACCTTCCTTGTCGCGGAGCACTTAGGCGGCATGGATGATGTAATGATAGGCGACGTGATCGATAAGATATTCCTGACCGACCAAAACACCGGCTCGGCGATATCGCTGATCCTGATGCTGTTTATCCTGATTTTCCTTGTTATAATGAATCTATTTGGCGACGAGGAGGCGATTGCGTAATGAAAAAGAAAAAAAGCGGGATCGTCACCAAAATCTATTTCGGACTGATATTTTTCTTTCTGTACATGCCGATAGGGATAATGATTTTCATGTCCTTCAACAGCGGCAAAAACAGCACTGTCTGGAAAGGCTTTTCGCTGAAATGGTACGGCGAGCTGTTCAAGAGCAAGGAGCTTATGAACGCTCTGGGCAACACGCTTATCGTCGCTCTGCTTGCTTCAATTTTCGCTACGATTCTCGGAACCGCCGCCGCTATCGGCATCCACAACTTCAAGGGCAAGTCGCGCGCGGTCATTCAGAACGTGTCAAACCTGCCTATCATCAGCCCCGACATCGTTATGGGTGTTTCGCTTATGCTGCTTTTCAGCTTTTTGGGCGTGCTTTTCCACTTTGAAATGGGCTTTTGGACAGTTTTGATATCGCACGTTTGCTTCTGCGTTCCGTTTGTTGTGCTCAACGTTATGCCAAGATTAAGGCGCATGGATCAGAGCGTATACGACGCCGCCCTCGATTTAGGCTGCAACCAATGGAAGGCGTTCTACAAGGTCCTGCTCAACGAGCTTATGCCGGGTATCTTCTCGGGAATGCTGATGAGCTTTACCTACTCGATGGACGATGTTGTTATTACGCACTTTACTCAGGGCGCTTCCTTCAACAACCTGTCCACAAAGATTTTTGAAATGCTGCGCAGGCAGGTACGTCCTACTGTAAACGCGCTGTCGGCACTTCTGTTTCTGGCAATTATTATTGTGCTGGTACTTATTAATGTTTTTGATCGCCGCGCTGAAAAGCGTCATGCGAAATAAATAAATGGGAGAATGATAATGAAAAAGATTCTTAGCGTTATTTTGTCAACCGTATTAGCAGGCTCTGCCGCGCTCAGCATGGCAAGCTGCGGCTCATCAGGAAGCAGCACAGCTTCCGATGCCACCAATGACTCCGCAAGCAAAGCAGGCAGCAAGGGCGTAGTAAACGTTTACAACTGGGGCGAGTACATGGCTCGCGGCGAGGACGATACTAAGGACGTTATTGCCGAGTTTGAAAAGGAAACAGGCATAAAGGTAAACTACACTACCTACGACACAAACGAGGAGCTTTACAGCAAGCTGACACAAAGTAACGTAAGCTATGACGTTGTAATTCCTTCGGAGTACATGATCAGCAAAATGATTAAGGAAAACCTGCTTCTGGAGCTGAACTACGACAATATCCCCAACCACAAATACATCAGCGACCGCTTTAAAAAGCTGCCGTGCGACCCTGAGAGCAAATATACCGTTTGTTATTCGTGGGGCGTAACCGCAATGGTTTACGACAAAACAGCCGTTGACCCCGCACCCAAGGATTGGGACGCGCTGTGGAACAAGGACTACGAGGGCAATATTTTGATGTTCGACAACAGCCGCGACGCTATGGCTATCGCCATGCAGCAGTGCGGCATAGACCCCTCAAACTGCACCAAGGCGGACGTTGACAAGGCGGTTGAAAAGCTCAAGGAGCAAAAGCCCCTGCTCAAAAAGTACGTCATGGATCAGGTTTTCAACGAGATGGAAGGCAGTCAGGCTACCATCGCCCCCTACTACGCCGGCGACATCGCCGTTATGATGGAGGAGAACGAAGACCTCGACTACGGCCTGCCCGAAAGCGGCTCCAACCTGTTCTACGACGCAATGTGCATTCCCAAATGCAGCAAGAACAAGGAAAACGCCGAGGCGTTCATAAACTTTATGCAGAAGCCCGAAATCGCGGCCGAAAACTGCAAGTACCTCCGCTACGGCACACCTAACACCGACGCTCCCAACTATCTTGACGACGACATCAAGAACAGCGAGCTGACCTTCCCGAGCGAGGATTACCTCAAAAAGTGCTACGTTTTCCAGAACGTTGACGACGAGGTTTACGCTTACATGCAGGAGCAGTTTTTAAAGGTCAAGGCACAATAACTAATAAATCAAATCAAGGGACAGTCCGCGCGGCTGTCCCTAATTTTTTAATTTTAAAAAAATCATAAGAAAACTATTGACAGTCATATGAACCTGTGCTATAATCTTGTAACTGTAAGGCAGACACACGCCCTTACCGTTACAAGGAGGGAATGCAATGAAAGCTATCCAGACAATAAACCTGACAAAGCGCTACGGAAAGCACCGCGGAATCGAAAACGTCGGGCTTGCCATTGACGAAGGCGATTTCTTCGGCTTTATCGGCCCCAACGGAGCCGGAAAGAGCACAACTATCCGCACGCTGCTGGGGCTGATTTTTCCGACAAGCGGCACAGCGGAAATCTTCGGAAAGCAAATCGTTAACGACAAGACGGAGATCCTTGCTCAGGTGGGCTACCTGCCGTCGGAAGCTATCTACTACGGCAATATGAGGGTGCGGGACATTCTGAGCTTCGCCGCAAAGTCAAGACGTATAAACTGCAAAAAAGAGGCCGCTCAGCTGTGCGAAAGGCTTGAACTCGACCCGTCAAGAAAGGTGGGCGAGCTTTCGCTCGGCAACCGCAAAAAGGTTGGAATAGTGCTCGCAATGCAGCACAACCCCAGGCTGTATATCCTTGACGAGCCGACAAGCGGACTCGACCCGCTGATGCAGCAGGAGTTTTACTCGCTGCTAAAGGAGCGCAACAGGCATGGCGCAACGGTTTTTCTTTCTTCTCATATCTTATCCGAGGTGACGCGTTACTGCGAACACGCCGCCGTCATCAGGGAAGGCTCGGTTCTCGTCAGCGACAGCGTGAAGAATCTGGCTCACACGGGCGTTAAGCAAGTTACCTTGCAGGGAATCGCCGCAGCGCCTGAAATAAACGGCACAACCAATATGAGCTTCAATAACGGCTGCGCAAAGTTTTTATACAGGGGCGAACAGAACGAGCTTATCCGCGCGCTGTCAGCGCTGAGGTTTGAGGACGTTACTATCGCCGACCCCGACTTTGAGGATATTTTTCTCCACTACTATACAAAGGAGGAAGACTTATGACCGTATTTTTTCACGAGCTTAAGCGCGGCAGGCTTTCGCTGATCATCTGGACAGCGGCGATCTCCTTCATGCTTGCCGTTACTATTCTGATTTTTCCGCAGATGAAGCCGCAAATGGAGGATATGGATAAAATGGTCGCCAACATGGGCGCATTATCCTCGGCATTCGGAATGGATAAAATGGGTATGTCCGAGTTCATCAACTATTTCGCGCTGGAATGCGGCAGCATGCTCGGCTTGGGAGGCGCGCTCTTTGCGGCTCTTCTCGGCATTTCGGCTCTCGCAAAGGAGGAAAAAGAGCACACGGCAGAATTTCTGTACACCCTTCCCCTCTCGCGCTCGAGCATTGTTTTGCAGAAGCTGCTTTCGGTTGTTGTGCAGATAATCATTCTCGATATATTCACCACAGGCTGCACGCTCGGCTGCATATACGCGGTCGGCGAGAGCGTTGAAGCTGAGGCAATGGTTCCGCTTTTGCTCTCCTATCTGCTTTTACAGCTTGAAACCGCTATGCTCTGCTTCGGCATTTCGGCGTTTATCAGGGGAAACGGCCTCGGCTTAGGTCTTGGGCTTGCGCTCGGGTTGTATTTTATGAACCTGATATCAAACATCACCGAGGACGCCAAAGCGCTTAAATATTTCACCCCGTTCAGCTACGCTGAGGGC
Organism: uncultured Ruminococcus sp.; assembly: GCA_964629925.1. GTDB lineage: Bacteria > Bacillota > Clostridia > Oscillospirales > Acutalibacteraceae > Ruminococcoides. Next base: position 458 of record CAZVSQ010000061.1, on the reverse strand, counting down.
TCTGATATAATCGCTGATCACTCAATCGAGCCGAAGTACCTTGCCGCAGGCGCAATAATGAGCGCGTTCGCGGTTTCGGCGGCGTTTATAAAATACCGCAAAAAGAACTTAGCGGCGTAACCATAAGAAAAAAAGACCGGAAAAACCGGTCTTTTTTCTTTATCCGAATTAAACGGGATGGATCATTTTTTTTGTATCTACCAGATCGCTGTTGATTCCGAAACGCGCGTTCCTTCTCTTTTCAAAGAAGTCGAGCGCGACCTTCGGGAACTGTGCGTAGGAGAGCACATCCTCAGGCTGTTCCATCCACTCGGCTATCTCCATTCTCAACTTTTCAAGCTCGGGCTCAAGCCTATCGGCGGGTCTGCCGGTGATGATCTCCATATCGCCGCAGATCTTCTTTTGGAATTCCGGATCGATCGGCATCGGAGTTGTGCCGTACTCGCCGGCTACCATTC
>CAZVSQ010000060.1:0-9622 GCA_964629925.1 uncultured Ruminococcus sp. | reverse complement strand
TTCAAAATTTCTTTTGTGCAGGTATACAATTTTTTATCGTTCTGAATAGTTACTATTTTTGTTTATGCGCTTCATACAAACATTAAACTTTTCTGTATATGGATTTTATATGCGTGCAAAGCGTGCAATGCGTGCCAATGGCTTATCTATGCGGTTTTTCGGACTTTTCAATGCGTGCGCAAAGCGTGCCGAAGCGTGCCGAATCGTGTTGGCAGCGTGACATGCACCCGTTCCCGCCTTTTTATACTTCGTTTTAAACGAAAATGCCTGTGAAACGGCGGGATAAAACAAAGCGGTTTCTTATACAGTAAAAAACGGCCTGCACCAAATGGTACAGACCGTATTTTTTATTAGAACAGTTTATCGTAAACCTTTTTGAAGGTCTTGACTACATACTCAGCCTCGGCGTCGGTGATAACGGAGTTCATAGGAAGCGTAAGCTGGTTTTTATGCATATTATACGCTTCGGGGTAATCCGCGATGTCGAAGCCCTTGTTTTTATAGGCTGTAAGCAGAGGAAGCGGCTTGAAGTGAACGTTGCACATTACGCCGTTTTCTGCCATTTTATTATAGAATTCGTTACGGAAATCGGAATCCTTGCCGTTGAAGCGGACAAAGTAAAGGTGACCGCTGCTGCGGTGATTCTCGTCGGCGTGATTGAGAACCTGAATGTCCAGATCCTTGAATTCCTCGTTATAGTAACTTATCAGCGCGTGACGCCTGTTGAGCATTTCATCATAGCGGTTGAACTGGGCAAGGCCGATAGCCGCCAAAACGTCGGGCATATTGCACTTGTACTGGGCGTCCACAACGTCATATTCCCAAGAAGCGCCGTTGTTTTTGCTGAACGCGTCCTTTGTCTGACCGTGAAGCGACCACAGCATGAACTGCTTGTACATCTTTTCCTCGTCAATGCGGGTACGAAGTCTGTGTACCGTAGCGCCGCCCTCGGCGGTAGTCATATTCTTTACGGCGTGGAAGCTGAAGTTGGTGAAATCAGCGATCTCTCCGCACATCTGGCCGTGCCACTGAGCGCCGAAGGCGTGAGCCGCGTCAGCCATTACGATAACTCTTCCGAGCAGCTCCTGGATCTTACCGTTGGGGCGGAAAATATCTCTCTTTCTTCTTACCGCCTCATATATCCTGTCGTAATCGCACACAACGCCGGCGATGTCTACGGGGATGATGACCTTGGTGCGCTCGTTGATAGCAGCCTCCATTTTGTCGTAGTCCATCTCGAACGAACCGGGCTTGCAGTCGATCATTACGGGAGTCGCGCCTACATGATATACGATCGACGCCGTTGCGGTGTATGTATAGGCAGGCAGGATGACCTCGTCTCCGGGTCCTACCCGAAGGACTCTTAAGGTCATTTCAGCGCAGGCGGTCTGTGATGAAAGGCACACAGCCTGACCTGTGTGGCAGTATTCGCCGATTTTCTTTTCAAGCTCTTTTGTTTTGGGGCCTGTTGTTATCCAGCCCGATTCCAAAACCTCTGTAACAAGTTTGATTTCGTCCTTGCCTATATCAGGCGGAGAAAACGGTATCTTCATATGCACTTCTCCTTTAGCTTCACACTTTGAGATTACATTTTTACCAAATTTTATTTTATCACAGAATAATCCGGCCTGCAACAAAAAACATAAAAATCTCGATTTTAGCTAAATTTTAAAGGCTTTATGCCCCGAAAAGAATCACTTTACTATAGTAATTATCACGGCTTATACGAATTTCCGTTAAAACGCTTTGATAAAGCGCCTACTATTACAAACGACATGACCCCTGCGGCTACTCCCAGAGTATTCATCAGGACATCGTCGGTTTCACATTCTCCGATTTTGGCAAAATACTGCACGGCTTCAACAAACACTGAAAGCGCAAAGCCGCTTACGATAGTTACAAGCGGTTTCAGCTTAGCTTTTTGGGGCAGCGCAAACGGCAGACTTAAGCCGAACGGCATAAACAAAAGGAAATTCATAAACAATGCGCGGTAAAACTCGGGGTTGCGCTTTCCCATTTGAAATGTTATAAACGGGATGAGCCTCAGCTCGCCTTTTTCTCCCGCTTTTCTTCCGAACACGGTAAAAACTATGATCAGGGCAAAAGCGAGGGCAAATCCCGCGCCGGCAACGATCCGCCTTGCTTTTCCTCGCAGAAGAAACATCAGAGCCGTCCATATAATGAACATCGAAACCGCTTCAAAGTATACCTGATTCATCGGCTGGACATAAAAATCATGCGCCAACGTTTTAAACATCATTCACATCCTTGCTTTACAAGCTGATTATTCCGATAGCGGCGCCGCCTTAATCTCTCTTAAAAATATCCCTTGTATATACCTTATCCGCCACATCGTCAAGGCAGGCGTCGTAACGGTTGGCGATAATAGCGTTTGATCTCTTTTTGAATTCATCCAGGTCGTTTACTACCTTGGAGCCGTAGAAGGTCGTGCCGTTTTCAAGAGTAGGCTCATATACAATGACCGTAGCGCCGCGCGATTTAATGCGCTTCATAACGCCCTGGATAGAGCTTTGACGGAAGTTGTCGGAGTTCGACTTCATTGTAAGGCGGTAAACGCCGATAATAACGTCCTTTTCGCTTGCCGCGCTGTAGGTGCTGTTTTCGGCATAGTAGCCCGCCTTTTCAAGCACGCGGTCGGCAATAAAGTCCTTTCTGGTGCGGTTTGACTGCACTATAGCTGTCATCATCTCCTGAGGAACGTCGCTGTAGTTGGCAAGCAGCTGCTTGGTGTCCTTGGGGAGGCAGTAGCCGCCGTAGCCGAAGGAAGGATTGTTGTAGTGGGTACCGATTCGCGGGTCAAGGCACACGCCGTTGATGATCTGCTGAGTGTCGAGCCCCTTCATCTCGGCGTAGGTGTCAAGCTCGTTGAAGTATGAAACGCGGAGCGCAAGATAGGTATTGGCAAAAAGCTTTACAGCCTCTGCCTCGGTAAAGCCCATAAATAGCGTGTCGATGTTCTCCTTGATAGCGCCCTGCCGCAAAAGTCCGGCAAAGGTGTGAGCCGCCTCGACCAGTCTCTCGTCGCCCATATCCGTGCCCACGATTATTCTTGACGGATAAAGGTTGTCGTAAAGAGCCTTGCTCTCGCGGAGGAATTCGGGGCTGAAAATGATGTTTTTGCTGCCTGTTTTCTCGCGGATATACTTTGTATAGCCAACGGGGATCGTGCTTTTGATAACCATGACCGCGTTGGGGTTGTACTGCATAACAAGCTTTATTACCGCCTCAACAGCCGAGGTGTCAAAGTAGTTTTTCTTGCTGTCGTAGTTTGTGGGAGCGGCTATAACAACAAAATCAGCGTCCTTATAGGCGTATTCAGCGTCCAGAGTCGCCTCAAGATCAAGCTTTTTCTCAGCCAGATACTTCTCGATGTAATCGTCCTGGATAGGCGATTTTCTGTTGTTGATAAGCTCTACCTTTTCGGGGATGATATCGACCGCCTTGACCGTGTTGTGCTGCGAAAGCAACACAGCGATCGAAAGTCCTACATAACCTGTTCCTGCTACTGCTATTTTCATATTTTTCACCTTATACCTTATAAAATTCCTTGTACCACTGTGCAAACCTTCTCAATCCTTCGCGCAGTGAGGTGGAGGGCTTAAAGCCGTAATCGCGCTCCAGAGCGGAGGTGTCCGCGTAGGTTACGGGCACGTCGCCGGGCTGCATGGGGACAAGCTTTTTATGCTCCTCAAAGTTATAGTCTGCGGGCAGAACCTCGGCTCTTAAAAGCTCCTGCTGAAGAATATCTACAAAGTCGAGCAGGTTTTCGGGGTTGCTGTTGCCTATGTTGTATACCGCGTACGGAGGCAGCGGCAGACCGTCCTCGCCGTTCATCTTTTCGGGCGCACCCTGCATAACGCGCATAACGCCCTCTACGATGTCGTCAACATAGGTGAAGTCGCGCTTGCAGTTGCCGTAGTTGAATATCTGAATAGTTTCGCCCTTTATCAGCTTGTTTGTAAAGCCGAAGTACGCCATATCCGGGCGGCCTGCGGGACCGTAAACCGTAAAGAATCGGAGCCCCGTTGAGGGAATATTATAGAGCTTTGAGTAAGCGTGCGCCAAAAGCTCGTTGCTCTTTTTAGTTGCGGCGTAAAGCGAAACGGGGTTGTCCACCTTATCATCGGTTGAGAACGGGACCTTTTTGTTGCCGCCGTACACCGATGACGATGAAGCGTAAACAAGGTGCTCAACGCCCTTTGCGCCGTTGTCGTATGAGTGGCGGCACGCTTCAAGGATATTGTAAAAGCCTATTAAATTGCTGTTGATATACGCGTCGGGGTTCTCGATCGAATAGCGTACGCCCGCCTGAGCCGCTAGGTTCACTACGATGTCGAATTTATAGTCCTCAAAAGCGCTGTCGATAAGCGCCTTGTCGGCGAGGTCGCCCTTGATGAACCACCATTCGATCTGCTCGTTCTCGGCGACGAGCTTCTCGATCTCCGAAAGCCTGTAATCCTTGAGCGAAACATCGTAGTAGTCGTTCATGTTGTCAAGTCCGACAAGCTTCATCGGCTCGCCGGTTCTGATCAGCTCCATAACAAGATTTGAGCCGATGAATCCGGCGGCTCCGGTAATAAGAATAGATTTGTTTTTAAGCTCGATATGTTCCATACTGACTTTAATTCTCCTCCAGTCCGACTTTTTTATACAGCTCTCTTATTCTTTTAAGCTGTTCATAATCCATATTTCCCGCGTTGCTGATCTCACCCTTGATAGCGCTCTTTCTGTGCGTTAAGGAATAATACAGGCGTTTTGAATAACACGCAGGCAAAAGCCACGGCTTTTTTTCAAGCTGAGGATAACGCACCTTCATCGACTTCATTCCGGGGAACGCGCGTTTATACGCGTAGCCCAGCCTGCCGTGCTTTTTGCCGTCGCGCATTACCTCGCTGTTAGCCACAAAAAAGCTCTTTTTTCCGTAAACTCCGCATTGCAGGATATGTTCGCCAAGCTCGATCACCTCATCCGAGGCAGGTTTATTGTCAAACCAATACTGCGCCAGAGCAATTGCGCAATCGGCGAACTTTTTTATTTTTATCGATTCGAGATCACGGTCGATGATATCGAAGTCGAGATCAGGCTTGCTGTTAAGATACACCCATAAATCGAGAAAAGCGCGTATGCCTATTCCGCCGCCGCTTGATAAGTGCTTGACTATGTGGGCGATAAGATAAACAAAAAACATCTCGTCGTCCATACGGTAAATGTTTGAATAGCCTTCGATCGGGGCAAGGCGCTTCCAAACATACATATCGGAATCCGGATTTGAAAAATGCTTATTAAAAATCTCCTCGTAAATAAAAAGGTTCATGTGGATCTCAAGCACAACAAACGGAAGCTTTGTATACTTGTTGTCCTTTTTGTTTCCCAGTCCGTTGCACTCATACTCGTGTTCGGTCAATATTTTATGAACGGCAAGCTCATCCGACTGCTTAATAAAGATATCGGTATCGATCATATTGCGCAGATCTCTGCGCGGGTAAAGCTGTTTAAGGTACCAGCCCTTGAGCATTACCGCCTCGATACCCTTTTTGTCAAACTCGCGGATGATCTCATTGACCTCGCATTCCTGGTTTGCGTCCATTATCAATTGCCTGTCGCCGGAATCGATTATTTCGGCAAGCAGTTCATCGGGGATATCGGGATACTTTGAGGAAAGCTCGGCAATGATATTGACCATTTTGTGTTTTCGGGCAAGCCGCATAACGCTTTTCCAATCATGGCAATCAGGAGGTTCGGAGCCTGTTAACGCGGCGCGAACCATTTCAAAAAATATTTTTTGCTCTTTGTCCACTCGGCTTTGCCTCCTTTCCGATTGTCTGATAATACCACAAAATCATGTATAATGCAAATCCGTTTTACCGATTTTTGATTTGCGCGGGCTTATATACCGCATGCCCGTACAGGTTATGCTCCCAGTTGTATCCTCTGTCGCCCTCTATATTCATTATGCTGTACGGAACAGCCTGCTTTGCGCTGTCCAGTCTTGTAAGGCTTCCGTCGGGCTCGATACAGTTGACGGTTATCTCATACGAATAAACGCCGTCGGGAACCTCTGAGGTCGGAATAAACAGCTCGTATTCATTTTTGCCTTTTTTTATTGAAAACTCATTTGTTTTTGTGCCGCCTATTCTGGTACCGTCCAAATACTGATTTGTAAGTCCGATATACGCTTCTCCGTACTCCTTCTCGGAGTTTATCACAAGGTAAAGGTTTATTCCTTCCTCGCTGCGGAAAATATTTTTGTCTTTACCTATCAGCTTGGCGTATTCAAGCTTGACGCCCGATGTGAGCCTTGTGTCGATCCGCCTGGTCTTTTCACTTAAGAAAAACTCGTATGTACTTTTTTCATTCAACAAACCAAGGTACCTGTTTATTCCCGACTCAACATCTCCGAGGAAAGACAGCTTTCCGTGGTCAAGCACAAGACATTTGGTGCACAGCGAGCGGATGGTGCTTATATTATGGCTTACATACAAAACCGTTCTGTTTTCGTTTACGGACGCCTCGCTCATTCTGCCTAAGCATTTCTTTTGGAACTCAACGTCGCCTACCGCCAAAACCTCGTCCATTATCATTATGTCGCTGTTTAAATGGGCGGCTACCGAAAACGCCAGCTTTACATACATTCCGCTTGAATAGCGCTTTACGGGGGTATCGATAAACTTTTCCAGCTCCGAAAACTCAACTATCCTGTCAAATTTACTGTCTATCTCGCTTTGAGTCATCCCAAGGATAGCTCCGTTCAGGTAAACGTTTTCGCGCCCCGTCAGCTCGGGGTGAAAGCCGGTTCCGACCTCAAGCATACTGGCTATTGTTCCGTTGAGATATATCCTGCCATCAGTGGGCGCCGTTACCCTTGAAATAAGCTTTAACAGGGTTGATTTACCGGCTCCGTTATGGCCTATTATTCCAAGCGCCTCGCCTTCCTCCACCTCAAAGGTAATGCCGTCGAGCGCCTTGAATCTTTGGTTTTTTGTTTGAGGCTGTGCGGCGCCGATCTTTATGTTGGGATCTTCTTTTTTCCTTACTCTTGCCCACCATGACTGCAAATCGCCTTTAAGCGTTGCTCCTCCTATGGCGCCGAGCCGATATTCTTTGGAAACGTTTTCCACCTTAAGAATACTGGACATTTTTTACCTCCGTTAAATGGTATCCATAAATGTTTTTTCAACTCTGTTGAAAACCCATACGCCGAAGAACAGCACAAGCAGCGTTATTGCCCAGCTTATTCCGTAAAACATCCAGTCAACGCTGCCGCAGCCCAAATAAGCATATCTGAATACGTTAACTACGGCCGAAACCGGGTTAAGCATATAAGCCGCGTAATAATCGCCGCCCGGCGCTATTGCGTGCATGCTGAACATATCGTACGCAACAGGAGAGGCAAATTTCCAAAGCTCAACGCCAAAGCCGATAAGCATTGTCAGATCCCTGTATTTGGTAGTCATTGATGAAACAATGGTACCGAAGCCTATACCCAATACGCACATTTGAAGGACAAGCAGCGGCGTAAGAGCTATCATCCAGTTGGGATGAACGTTCTCTCCGGTGATTACAAAATAAATCAAAAAGCCCAGCATAAAAACATACTGTATAGCAAACGAGATAAGCTGCGACACAGATGTCGAAATAGGCATTACCAAGCGCGGAAAATATACCTTTCCAAGGATGCTTGAATTTCCTATAAAAGCGTTTGCCGACTGGGTAAAGCAGGAAGCGAACAGCGTCCAGATAATAGTTCCGCTGAAATAAAAAATAAAGTTAGGGATCCCGGCGGCTCCCAGTCCCGCGATATTGCCGAAAAACAGCGTATAAACTACCGTTGTAAGAAACGGCTGTACAATAGCCCAAGCGGGTCCGAGAATAGTCTGCTTGTACTGAGCTACAAATGTTCTGCGGACAAACAGCTTGACCAGATCCCTGTATTTCCAAAGCTCCTTTAATCCGGTGTTGAACGCGTTTTTGCCCGGATCCACAATAGTCATCCAGTGTTCTGTTTCGTTATTTCTTGATTTCGTTTTCATTTAAACCTCCCTAATAATCAAGCTGCGTATCGAATTCCTCTTTCAGCAACCGATTCAAAGCGGTGCGGTATTGCTCAAAGGATTGATTTTTCATAATATATTCAGCCGCGCTTTTTCCCTTTTCCTCAATCAAAGTTCTGTTAACGATCAGCCGCTTTAATATGTTGGTCAAACCCTCTGCGTCGTTTGAGGAGAATATCTCTCCTCCCGCCTCAAAAACGCTGAATGCCGCTCCGCAGGTATCGGAAGCGATAACACACTGCCCATACGCCATGGATTCGGTAATAGCCATGCCGTAGGTTTCTTTCAGGCTCGGCATAATCAGCAAATCGTTAGATAAATATAACTTGTACATCTCGGAATAATCCAGATTTGTAAGCACTTCGATTTTTCCGTTCAATCCCATGGAATCGATTTTTTTTGATATTGCGCGGCAATATTCCTTTTCACTGCGGTTTACCGCCTGACCTGCCAAGGTCAGCCTCCAGCCGTCGATATCCTTTATTCTTGACGCCGCTTCAATCAAAAGCGGAAGGTTTTTATATTCCCTGAATTTGCCCACACACAGGATATTTACAATACCGTTTTGAAAATACGGTCTTACATCAACCGATTTTTCCGCGTGATAAATCAGCGGAATATAGTAATCATGTTCAGCTGCCGCGCCTTGTTCATTGCCGCTTAAAATGTATTTTACGGGAGTCATACGCACTTTCGGGAAGCCTGATGAATCCCTCATTTCAGTCAGCGCGCGCTGTTCGCTGTTCAGCAAACGCCCGGCTTTAATACGCACTCTTTTTATCAGAGAATTATTCTTGCGCGATGCTGCCGGTTTCGGTTGCGCAGGCAGCTTTTCACGGCACAGCGGCTCCTGGTCGTACAGTATACAGGGTATCGAGTGCTTGTCGCAGAGGCTTTTTACGCAGAGCGTCAAATTAGTCCTTTCGCGGCAGATCACAACATCGGGCATATAGTCCTCAAATGCCTTTTTCAAAAACGCATAATCAGGTATAAACCGACCTCCGATTATACTTTCGATCTCGCTTTCGGTTTTTGTTTTGCTAAGCTTCTTTTTCTGCCTTATAGTTGTTTTGGACGGCTTTAATACCAACGGCTCGCAGTATGTATGATCCTCTGTCGCACCAACAAATACGACAAAATATCTGACCTCATGCCCTTTTTCGACCAAGCCCTTGACTATAGGCGCTTGGTTTGTATGGAAGCGCGGCGCCGTATACAAAAGCTTCATATTATTCCTCTTTCCAGCGCGACTTTCTCTATCAAATCAAGCCACCTCTGCCCTATTGTCTTGGCGCTGTACACTTCGCGCAGCTTTACCGCTTCTTTTGAATACTGAGCCGAAAGCCCGGGATCCGTTGCTAATTCTATCATAGCGTTAGCCAGCGCGTTTGTATCTCCTACCGGTACAAGCGTGCCGTTTTTGCGGTCTGTTATCATATCGCGCGGGCCGAAATCGCAGTCGGTGGAAATAGTAGGGATACCCATGCAAAGCGCTTCCAAAACGGAATTCGGGAAGCCCTCCCAGTCGGAGGATGAAACAAACATCGCGT
>CAZVSQ010000059.1:0-9673 GCA_964629925.1 uncultured Ruminococcus sp. | reverse complement strand
AACATGACGAATTAGTATCTACTCTGTCTTTCTGCTACCTCTATTGTAGCACATCAACAGAGTCCTCGGATTACTTTACCACTTACTTTTTATCATGCCTCCTCAAAATGAAAACCTGACAGGAGATCCCGTCAGGTTTATCATAGCATAGCAATTTACTGTTGTCAATTATTTACTTTGAAAGCAATTTTTCGCACGCCGCAAGCTTTACGCAGATGCAGAACACATCCATAGCCTCCCGAAGCTCGTCGTTTGGCGGGAAGGAAGGCGCGATACGGATGTTTGAGTCCTTGGGATCGTTGCCGTTGGGATAGGTAGCGCCCGCGCCTGTGAGGACAAGTCCCGCCTCTTTGCAGAGGGCTACAACTCTTTTAGCGGTTCCGTCCATAACGTCGATGCTTACAAAGTAGCCGCCGTTAGGGTTGGTCCACTTGCCTATTCCCACGGGAGCAAGCTCATTTTTAAGGGTATTGAGCACGATCTCAAACTTGGGAGCAAGAACAGCCTTATGCTTCTTCATATGCTCAAGAACGCCCTCATAGCTGCCGAAATACTTTACATGGCGCAGCATGTTGAGCTTATCGTAGCTGATAACCTCGTAATTATAGCGCTCTTTAAATACCTTCATGTTGTTGGGCGACGCTGCCATAGCGGCAACGCCCGCTCCCGGGAAGGTGATTTTTGAGGTTGAGCAGAACAGCAGAGGCAGATCCTCGTTGCCTGCCTTTATGCACTCGTCATAAATGTTGAGCAGCTCGTCGGGTGTGTCGGTAACATCGTGAACGCAGTAAGCGTTATCCCACATGATGCGGAAATCCTTGGCGGCGGGCTTAAGGTTTGCAAAGCGCTTTACGGTTTCGGCGCTGTAGGTGATTCCCTGAGGATTTGAGTACTTGGGAACGCACCAAATGCCCTTTATGCTGTCGTCAGAGGAAACAAGCTCCTCGATCATATCCATGTCGGGACCGTCCTCGGACATGGGAACGGGGATCATTTCAAAACCGTAGTAGCCGGTGATACCGAAGTGACGGTCGTAGCCTGGTACGGGACAGAGGAATTTTCTGTTTTCAACCTCGTACCAGGGCTTGCAGCCCTCGGCAACGGGCTTTGTCATAAGACATGAAATGGTATCGAACATCATGTTAAGGCTTGAGCTTCCGCCGACCATAACATTGCGGTAGTCCACACCGAGAATATCGCCGAACAGCTTGCGGCACTCCTCAATGCCCTCGAGGATACCGTAGTTGCGGCAGTCCATTTTGTCCGCTCCTACAAATTCAGACTTGCTGTTGATGACATCAAGCATATCGAGAGAAAGGTCAAGCTGAGCCTTGCCGGGCTTGCCGCGCGCCATGTTGAGGTTAAGGCCCTTGCCCTTTACATCCTCATACCGGTTTTTAAGCGCCTGATACTCCTGCTCAAGCTCCTGAGCGTTGCAGTTAAAATAATTCATTTTGGATTCTCCTTACTTTTTGGCTGCATATTTCATTACTTTTTCTTTAATATTGTAAATCATAGAGCGCTAAATTGCAAGTCTTTTTTTAATTTCCTGCACTTTCAGTGTTTTGTAATAAAAAAACAGACTTACCGCCGAATCATTGGTAAGTCTGTTGAATTTATTATCGATTATTTTGCTGTTAATAGTACTGATAATAGTAATAGCTGCGCTTGCCGCGCTTTTTGCCCGTGATGCATCCTACCTTGATGAAGCCGAGCAGCTTGCCGTCTGCAAGCTTTGTGCTGTCAAGAAGGTTCTGGATATCACCGTGGGTGGTGCTGCGCTCTCTGAGAACGACAACATAGCCAGCGACCATATCCTTAAGCAGAAGCGCATCGGATACTACGCCGATAGGAGGCGTATCAAAAATAACATAGTCGTATTCATCGTTGAGACGATCAACCAAATTAGCAAACCTGGCAGAGCAAAGAAGCTCCGAAGGGTTCGGTGGGATAGTGCCCGATGTAAGGATATCAAGGTTGGGCAGAACATCTTTATGAACTATTTCATCAAAGTCGCCCATTTTACCTATGATGTTTGAAAGGCCTGCGGTATTGTCTACCTTAAAAATGTTATGAAGGTTAGGACGTCTGAGGTCGCTGTCGATCAGCAGAACCCGCTTTTCCATTTTTGAGAAGGAAATAGCAAGGTTTGAAGAAACGGTACTTTTTCCCTCACCCTTTGAGTAGCTGGTTACTGCGAAGGTTTTCTTTTCGTCAGCCGAAAGAGAGAACATAATGTTTGTTCTTGCAGCTTTATACGACTCTACGATCGCAAATTTACTTTTATCAGAAATCGTCTCGACTCTGGCGCTGCCGGAGCTTTTCTTTTTTCCAATTTTAATTTTCATGTGCGTCACCTGCCTGAGCTTTCAAAATCGGGGATCTCGGCAAATACCGGAACCTTATACATTGCCGAAAGATCATCATCATGCTTAATTGTTGTGTCGATCAGTTCAAGCATAACAGAAACAAGGCACGCAAGCAAAATGCCTATTGCCGCGCCGATCAATGTGTTGCGCGTTTTATTCGGCGAGATAGGCGCGCCGGGAACACCGGCCTCACGGATCCCATTGATGCTGCCGTAGCTGAAGCGGTCATAGAAAACCTCTGAGCAGCGCTTTACAACATTGTCGGCTACTACCTTGCACTTCTGGGGATCTGTACCCTGAACATTAACGTTGATGTAAAAGCTGTTGTTTACGGTTGACATTGAAACCGTGCAACCGCCGTACATCTCGGTGATCCTGGGATCGTTCTGGAACAGAATAACGCAGTTGGACGCGAGCGCCGAGGATCCAGCCAAGTCAGAGTTAAATATCTTTTGGGCAAGCTCGTTGTTGCTCTGGATAGAATCGGATTCCGAAGATGAGCCCTTTTTTTGATCTTTCGGTGTAGTTGTTCCGGTTGCTTCTTTATCATCAGTACTGTCAGAAGCGCGCTTGCCGTAGTTCTGGACATATATCATAGCAGTGGTGCTGTATACGGGCTTGATCGCAACGCTGGTATATACAAAGAATATCAGTGCCATAAGTACACCTGATAGGATAATCAGCGGAAGTCTGTGAAGCAAGATGCTGAAAACCTTTTGTATGGTTACTTTTTTTTCCATGACAAAACTCCTTTTGTGATGAATAAAAACTGCTGCGTCAATTGCAGTTTAAGCGACAGTTAAATAACAGATAATATAATACTTAATTCCATCTGTTTCGACATAATCTCATTCCAAGCTATTATATTATAATCAGTTGTATAATTAATTCCAAAAAAGAATTATCAAAAAGAAATTATAAAAATTAATGAGGAATTACATTCAAAAGAACACCCGCGGCAACCGCTGAGCCGATAACTCCTGCCACATTCGGACCCATTGCGTGCATAAGCAGGAAGTTGCCGGGGTTCTCCTGCTGACCTACGCGCTGAGATACACGAGCCGCCATGGGAACTGCCGAAACACCCGCCGAACCGATAAGCGGATTGACCTTTCCTCCGGTTAATTTGTACATAAGCTTGCCGAACAGAACGCCGAACGCGGTACCCATAGAGAACGCGATAAGTCCGAGAACGATGATTTTGATTGTGTCAAAGGTAAGGAAGGTGCTGCCCTTTGCGGTAGCGCCAACGGTTACGCCGAGGAAAATAGTGATAATGTTCATCAGCTCGTTCTGAGCCGCCTTTGCGATTCTGTCAACAACGCCGGATTCCTTAAACAGGTTGCCGAGCATGAGCATACCTACAAGAGGAGCCGCGTCGGGCAGGAAAATCGAGATAAGGATAACAACGATGATCGGGAAAATGATTTTTTCCAGCTTTGAAACCGGTCTGAGCTGCTCCATAACAACGGAACGCTCTTTCTTTGTTGTGAGCACTTTCATAATGGGCGGCTGGATAATCGGCACAAGAGCCATGTATGAATACGCCGCGATCGCGATCGAACCCAAAAGCTCGGGAGCAAGCTTTGTTGTAACGAAAATTGCGGTAGGACCGTCTGCGCCGCCGATTATTGCAATAGCGCCCGACTGTGGCTCTGAGAACCCGAGGAAAATAGCGCCGGTAAACGTTACAAAAATACCTATCTGAGCCGCAGCTCCCAAAATAAGGCTCTTGGGGTTTGAAATAAGCGGACCGAAGTCTGTCATACATCCGATACCAAGGAAAATAAGCGGCGGATAGATTCCGAGCTTTACGCCCTGATATAGGTAATAAAGCAGGCCGCCGTTAACTGGGCTTTCGTAATACCACTGACCGTTTATAAACTGAACCGGGTGTCCGGCAGCGGCAGGATCGCCCTTATCGGCTATATGAACCAGTGTGGTCTCGGGAGCCGCCATGATCTCGGGATAGAGGTTAACAAGCAGCATACCGAACGCGATCGGAAGCAGCAAAAGCGGCTCGTACTGCTTTTTAATAGCGAGGTACAAAAGGAAGATCGACACCGCTATCATTATATAGTTCTGCCAGTTGAGCGTCATAAGACCCGAACTGCTGTAAATGCCGTATATGGCATCTAAAAATCCGTTAAGTATTTCCATAAAAAGCTACGTTCCTTTCAGATTATTCCGCTTAAAACGGGCGTGTATTATCCAGAACACCCGCGTTTGCCCAGGCAGAACGTCCGCCGCTTGCTTTTTTGATGCTCTTGATCCTTGTTTTTGAGGATGACATGCCGCTCGCCGCTACAGCCGCCGCGATAACCGCTACGACCTCCTCGGAGATCCCTTCCTCTATTGTGGGAGGTGTGATATAAGCCGGCTTTTGAATGATATGAACTCCGCCGTCACCGCTGACTGCCTCAACGACCTTTTGCTTTTTCTTCTTTTTATCCGCTGCGTTCTGAGCGCCCGCGATTATGGCGCTGTAGAGCTTTATTATCAGAATCAAAAGAAACAGCATTGCGAAAACTACCGCAAAGCCGGTCAGAATCACCTTTGCCGCGGAAATAAACTTTTCCGACATGCTCAGTTCCGACGTTACAGCCTGCAGCTTTAGTATGCCTGAATGCAACATAAAACACCCTCCGAAATCAGAAAATATGCATATATAGATTATTATAATTGATTTTGCTGTTTTTTTCAATATTAAAAATAATTTTATCGCTTTTTCGTAAAAATTACCAATAATTTCGTAAAAGCAGCAAAAAACAGGGACAGATTTTGCTCTGCCCCTGCTTTTTTAAAAAGGAGGAAAACACTTTTTTCTATATATCAGGCTTATGATCAAAGGATAATGCAGATAAGCCCGTTGCAGCCGTCGTTGATTACGCGCTCGATAGTCTGCCCTATTTTTTTGCGGGCGTCGGCCGGCATACGGCTGAGCTTATTGTGGAGCCCCTCGTTTACAAGCTCGTGAACGGATTTTCCGAAGATATTGCTCTCCCAGATTTTCTCGGGGCTCTCCTCAAATTCCTTGAGAAGATATGCCACAAGCTCCTCCGACTGCGCCTCGGAGCCTACGATAGGCGTCACCTCGGTGTGGGTTTCAACGCGCATCATATGGATGGAGGGCGCGCTCGCTTTTAGCTTTACGCCGTATTTGCCTCTCTGCTTAATGATTTTCGGCTCGTCGAGAGTCAGCTCGTCGATCGTCGGCATTACTATACCGTAGCCCGTCTCTTTGACCTGCTCATAAGCGCGGGATATTTTATCGAACTCGCGCTGCTTCTGAGACAGAGTGCTTACGCAGCTCATAAGCGCGTTTTCGTCGGCTATGTCAAGCCCCGTTTCCTCAGACAGTACCCTGTAGAATAGCGCCGGGTCTATTTGAACGCCTACAGCGGCGTTTCCGCTGCCCAAATCAAGGCTTAGCAGCTCGCAGCCCGTAACATGATCGCATTCTGAGATTTCGTCAGCCGCCTGACGGATCTCGCGGATTTTTCCTATCTTGCCGGCAGAATTCTTTATTACGTTAAAAAGCTCAGACTTAAGCCAATGACCGCTGTCAAGCTTTACCACCCACTTTGGGATATCTATCTTGATTTCACGGATAGGAAATTCAAACAAAAGCTGTGCCAATATGCGCTTTATCTCGTTTTCGCTCAGCTCCATACAGCTTACGGGCAAAACTGGGACAAGGTATTTGCGCGACATTTCCTCTGCCATCGCCTTTGTTGACTCCGCCTCGGGATCGACGGAATTCAGCAGTACGATAAAGGGCTTGTCGATAGCCTTAAGCTCGTTAATCACTCTGGACTCGCTGAGAACATAGTCCTCTCGCGGGATATCGCTGAAGCTGCCGTCGGTGGTGATGACCAAACCGATCGAGCTGTGGTCGGTAATAACCTTTTTTGTGCCTATTTCCGCCGCCTCGTCAAACGGTATCTCATCATCAGACCAAGGAGTTTTTACCATGCGCGGTCCGTTTTCCTCGCTGTGGCCTAGAGCGCTGTCAACAATATAGCCAACGCAGTCGATCATGCGCACCTTAAAGGTAATATTTCCGTCAAGCTCTACCTCAACGCTCTCCTCGGGAATAAATTTCGGCTCGGTAGTCATAATTGTTTTGCCTGCGGAGGACTGAGGCAGCTCGTCGACCGTGCGCGTGTAAACGCTTTCATCGTGAATATTTGGGAGCACAAGCGAATCCATAAAGCGCTTGATAAAAGTGGATTTGCCCGTCCTTACCGGGCCGACAACTCCGATGTATACGTCGCCGTCCGTACGGCGTGAAATATCCTGATAAACGTTTTTCTCATCCATTGTACCGCCTCCTTACAGCTTTGGGATCAACAGCATGCGGTCGCTGCCCAGCACCGCGTCTTCAAGCTCGTTTTCCGACATGAGCAGTCCAAGACCTGTGTTGTGCTTTTTTGCTATGTTCCACATGCTTTCACCCTGAGAAGCATAATAAAGGGTAAGGGCAAAGCTGTCGGGAGTTACGGGCTTGTCGTCAAATATGTCAACGGAGCTTACGGCCTTGTACTTTGCGCTGTTTACCGCTCCGCCGCTGATTTTCAGTTCGCAGCGGACATCAACGGCGTTGTCCTCGGTAAGGCGGTAGCTTATGCTTATCACCCTTGGGTTTGCAAAAAGGACGGTATTGCAGCCCTCTGCCGACGGAAGCAGCCTGTCAAGCTCGCAGGCGCGTTCAACAAACACAGGGTTGTTTTCCTCGTCGAGAGCAAGGATACAGAGGTTGATTTTTCCCTTTGACGAAACGCCCTCGGTTCCGGCGACCGTTTCACATGCGACGCTGTCGGCGTAGATGTCAAGCACCTTTGACAATTTGCAGCCGTCTATTTTTGCGGTCGTCTTTTGAATAAAGGTGTCCTCTATCTCGCATACGTTTCCGACAATACCAAGCTCGGAAAACTGCGGAGCGCAGGCAAATCCGGTGCAGTAGGCGTCGGTGATTATCTCTGCCTCGCCTGTTGAGTAGCCCTGTGCCGATACGCAGAGCATAGCGTCAAAAGAAAGAGCCGGCTTGTCGGATAATATATCGTTTTTAAGTCGGATATCATAAGACATCACCTCGACGTTGAAGATGTTGTCGGTGTCCTCCGCAACGCCATCGCAGTCGATTATTTGCTGGAACGGAAGCAGGTAATTGAGCTTGGCGGTCTCCCCTGTTTCGATGTCGCTGAGATAAAACATGTTTATATTTATTTCGCCGTTGAGCAGCAGCTTGCCGCTTACCGCCTTTGCGTCGGTAAGCCCTGCCGTGACCTTGGAATACAATACCGCCTCAACTGCGGGCTTGTCGGCAACGGAGATCTGTTCGCTGACGGCAAACTGCTCCTGACAATTTGCCTTTAGATCGCTGAGCGGAACGGTTTTTTTAAGGGTTTCAAGGCTGCTTTGCTCAGGCTCAAAAAGCTCGGCGGTTTTTGCGGTTATCACCTTGGCGTAAAGCGAAAACGCTCCGTGCATCACCAGCCTGCGGGGGCTGAGCGCGCGGCAGTTAATGTACTCGGGACGGGTTTTTGTTAGTATACTATACCCCTCCGACGCGTCTTTTACGGTAAAGCTCTGCGAAAACCCTACCGTGTGCCCGCAGCTGCGGATCGACTTTTTCTCGCGCTCGACATACAAAACGCTGACGACGCATACGCCGTCGATTTGAAGCTGTCCGCCCGAAAGCGTTTTTGACTGAATTTGCGGAACAAGTGTGCATTTAAGGATTTTTTCGATATCCGGACAATAATCGGGCAGTGTCAAATCGACATCCGTCAGCTGTTCGGCAACCGTATCAAGCACAATAGCCGGTGCGCGGAATGTACGGTTTTCCTGATTAAACTCCATATTGCTCTCTCCTTTGATTTTTATCTGTATCAATATATGACTCGGGAGAGAAAAATATGCAGATATATAAACAGAAAAAAAGCGGCTGACCCAAGGTCAGCCGCCAAATATTGCTTATGTAATTGATTATGCCTCAGCAAGCCATCTCTGAAGCATGGTAACGTCCTTGATAGTAAGAACGCCGTCCTTGTTTGCGTCAGCCGCGGTTGCGTCGATTGTATTAAGTCTTCTATACTCAGCGAAATAGCGCTGGAGAGCGGTGATGTCGCCAATCTGGAACTTGCCGTTCTTATCAACGTCGCCTCTTACGGTATCAGAGGCTTCGGTAACAAGAGTCTTTGTTGAGTAAGTGAAGCCGGAGAAGCCGCTCTGAGAAGCAACGTCGGTTTTAACAACGCCGTCCGCAACGAGATCCGCAGTCTTCATGTCGCCCGATACTTTAGCGCCGAGACCGAGGTCGATAACGTTGAGATTAACGGTTGTTCTGCCGGTACCGAGAACGTTAAATGTAGCAACTACAAAGTCGCTCATTGATGAGAAGCTTACAAGATTAGCGTCGGTAAATGTGCCCTCTACAAGACCGGCAGTGTTAGTGTTAAAGCTTGCGGAAGGTGCCTTGGGCATTGAAACGCTAGCGAGAGAAAGCTTCTTTGAGTCATATGTAAGCTTCCAAGTGGAGTTGATCACGCTCTTTGATGATTTGAGCTGATATGCAACAGAAACTTTATTAACATTCTTGTCAAATGTTGTTGTGGCTGCGTCAAAGAAGTTTGACTTGCCGTTAACAAGCAGTCCGTCGATTGCGGCGCCGCCAGAGGTCTGTGAAGCGGCTGTTACTGTCGCGCCCGAAGAACCCTGAACAACACCGTTATCAACGATGCTCACGATACTTGTGCCGTTAATGTAGTTCATTTCGTTAACGGTAAGGGTAACGTCTGTTGAGCCGGGAGCGAGAACTTCAAACTCAGCCTCTACAAAGGCTCCGCCCGCGGTAAAGTCAGCGGGATTGCTGTTATCGGTGAAGTTGCCGTAAATGGGGTTGCCGCCGTCGTTTACCGTATCGCCGTTAACAGGGCACAAATCAGCAGCTGCTGTATTGAGCTTAAGCTTTGTGCTGTCGTAAGCAAGGCTCCAGTCAGCACTTGAGATCTTTTTGTTTGATGTAAGGTTATAGGAAACCTTAACTGTGTCGCCAACCTCAAGATCAGACTCGGTAGAGGTCTGGAACATGTTGGACTTTGAGTTAACTGTAAGAGTTGTACCAACGGGCTCGGGTGATGTGGTGGGTTCGGTTGTTGTTGTGGGGTTGGTAACGGGAGTGATGCCGCCCTTACCGATGCAAGCGAGAGGAACGGTGATAAGGTCGTCGTCTTCCTTCTCCAATGAAGTATTGTCGCCCGCGTGATATTCCTGCATTGTGTTGTCGAGCATTGAAGCTG
>CAZVSQ010000058.1:2317-9766 GCA_964629925.1 uncultured Ruminococcus sp. | reverse complement strand
CTCGCCGATGATACCCGAGGAGCAATATACGGAAATCGTAAACGGCAGTATGTAAGAGGAATAAACTCAAAATCGCATTATTAATGGCTCCTTCTTTTGCTGTTATTAGTCAAGCAAAAAGGAAGGAGCCTGTTTTTGTGAAAAACGTTATGAGAAGAAGTATATATACATATTTCTGTTTGAAATTATACTCTTTCCGTTTCTGACAACAGTTTTTTCGCGGCACTTTTCGCAGTCGCCGCAGCAGGGCTTTACGCTCAGAACGGAAAATGGATAAACGCGCATATTGACTTCGCCGCAAAATGATGCGAACGGCTTGATCTCGACCGGCTGACGGCAAAGCTCGACACCGCATATTCCGTATTCCGACAAAAATTCTTTCTGAAAAAATATTGACGGCTCGGAAAGATGCCGCAAAAGGTTTTCGCTGCTTTCGTTTCTTTCCGAAAAAGCGTAAAACGGATCGGTGTCCTGCCCGGAGAGGAGCAGACCGGCGGTAAGCTTCGCGCTCAGTTTTCCTCCGCTCTTCATTTTGCCGCAATACGCCAAAGCGCCGTAATCGTTGAGTACCAGCTCGGCTTCGTTTCCGTTGAGGCGCTGTGAGATCAGATCGATGATCTCCTCAAAATCTTCAATATGATCGGGCGTGACGGGCGGAATGACAAACACGTTTTTGCCGCCCGAAGCCGCGTTCTTGCCGAGATACGCCTTTATTTCCGCGAATGCTCCGGGGCAGCTGTGGTGACCTACCGAGCATTTCTGAAGATAAACGCTTTGACAATCTGTCAAGAAACGCTGCTGATCTTTGTCAATATAATAGCAGTTGCAGGAATGAGAGAATCTGCTTTGATAAAGCTCCTACTTTTTTGAGGCGCTAAGCTCCCGCGACCTCTTTATAAAAGCGAGCCATTCAACTCTCTTGGGTAAGGGCGTGCCGCGGCCGCCTGTTTTGCCGATCGAAACGCCCGCGGCTTCCAAGTCGGGCAGGCTGCAAACGGCGCACGGATCTTCCTGAGGAGCGCCGTACTGCATACACAGATGAACGCACCCCTTTGAATAATCTATCTGAGAAAAACAGGTTCTGTTACAGCCCGATAAATAGTTTTCTGCGTGGATGCTGCGGCAAAAGCCGTCTATCATTCTGCACTTGTCGCCCATTATCATCGCTTCAAATTCCATATCGCTGTCTTTTGAGCAAACCGCCTTCATCTCGCCGATACTGAGACAGCGCGGAAAAACTACCCTTGAAACGCCTTATTCGCGGAGCATTTCGACCGCGTAATGATTAAACACCGGAACAAGCAGCGAGGCGGTGATCTTAAGGTTTTTGCCGATGCCTGCTTTTTTCAGGCGGTATAAAAGCCCGATGTCCCTGACGATTATTCCGCTCCCTCCGATCGAACTCCATCTGTCAATAAGGCTGAGGATCGCCGGATACTGAGAGCCGCTGTATCTTGAATTTACCGTCAGATACACGGGAACGCCAAAGCTTTTTGCCTCGGCGACTGTGCTTTTTAAGTCCTCCCATGAAGAAAAGTTGGCTTCGCCCTGCCGTCTGTTCATGCTGTCGTGCCTGCCGTAAGACGCCTGCCATTTTTCGTCAAAAAAGCCGCAGTACAGCTCGTCAGCTCCCGCGCGGAACAATTCCGCGACCTCATATGACGCGTTAATCGGCGCCGCAAGCTTCATCAACCTCACTCCTCAATTTAAGAATACTGCCGCTGTCGGGCGCTTCCGTGGTTTTTACCGCTTCGTAAGCCAGCTCGTTTATCTTTTTCAACAGGCTTTTGAGTTTGTCTTTTCTGCCGCTGTCACCGCTTAAAAAAGAAACGCATGCCGCGTTCGGAAGCAAAACGGCACATCTGCTCCACAGTTCAAACAGCGGATCAAGCACAGTCTTAAGGCGGTCGTAATATTTTGCCGCCTCTCCTGAAAGAGGCGCGGGAACAACGCCGCTTTTGCCGAAGGCTGAGTGAAGCTCGCTCCCCGGGAACAGGATAAGCCTTGACAGAGCCGCTTTAGGCGAAAACAAACCTTGCCTGTGCAGAACCTCTGTCTCGCCGAGCGCTCCGCCGACGCTCTGGGATGGGTGCCACAGAATATAACCGACCTCGCACTCGATACCGCCGCTTCGGCATTTTTCAATGCTTTGCAGAAGCTCCCCGGGCTTAACGGGCTTTTTCCACTCCTTAAGCGTGTTTTTATTCAAGCTTTCAAGCCCGGTAAAAACCCGGCAAAGTCCGCCCGAGTGAAGGTCTTTCCATGCGCTCGCCGAGCCCTTTATCATTTCCGATGCTCTCAGCTCAAGGGAGAATGCCGCTCTCAGATTCCGCATTTGCAGCTCGCTTACAAGTTCTTCAATTCTTTCAAAGCCGCCGAATTCGTCGTCGGTAAAGTTGACGACCGGTTCGATACCGTAACGGTTAACGGCGGCTTCTATTTCATCAACAACAAGTGAAATATCGCGGGCTTTGAATCTTCTGAGCTCGCTCGGCAGCCCCGGCGTAGTGCAGAACGCGCAGCTTCCCCTGCAGCCCCTTGATGAGCGGATGTTAAGCACTCCGCCTTTTTTTATATACAGGCGGATGTTTTCTCTTGACTGAAACGCCCAGTCGTTCGGATCAAGAAATGTTTTGGAAAGCGGCGGTTTGTTTTCAATGCTGCGCAAATAATTCATCGACGGCAGCTCTCCTTCGCCGGAAATCAGGAAGGTATCGCGCGGAAAAAGCGCCCTTGCTTTGGAGGGGTTTGTTGTTACAAATAATCCTCCCGCAAAAAAATGTCTGCCCGAGTCTTTCAGCTCCAAAAGCAGCCGCAGGGCGTCGGGGACGTCTTCCTGAGTCATTACGGAAAAACCGACGCAATCCGGCTTATATCTTTCGATATCATTAGCGGTTGCGCCGATCCTTCTGTCGAACACCCTGCAATCATAGCCGTTTTCGGCAAGGAACCCGCAAATCGCCTGAGCGCCGCAGGGCTCCTGGAATTCAAGTTCTGTTTGATCGTATAAAGGGCGTACAATTGCGATTTTCATAGTTTATAATCTATACTATTTCAGGGAATCTATTTTTGCGGACAGGTATTCCTTAAGCTCCTTGATGTCCTCATCCTCTTTGTCAAAGGTTTTCTTTTCCTTTTTGTTGAGCTCATCAAGGCTGGTCTGAATGCGTTCAAGATTTGTCTTGTTATCGGATTCTTCCATTTCAATATAGTTTTCGTTATAAGTCAGCGCCGTCATAAAGCGCACAAACTCTCCGGGGTTATCGTCCGCGAGTTTTTTTAGCTTACTGTCAACTTCCGTCAGTGTAACGTTTTTGACTTTGTCAAGGGCGCTGTTCTTGCTGATTTTATTGGCGTGTGCCGCAACAAGCAGATTTATAACATATCCGGTCGAGTTTTTCAGCTCGTCTTCTGAGGCTCCGTCCTTTATGGGTTTATTTGAAACCAATTCGGACGCCATTTTAAATGCTTCCTCATTCTTTTCAAGCTGGAGCCTTGCAAGCACAAGGTTATTTTTGACGTCGTTTTTTGTGTATGCCGAAAGGGACAAACTGTTGTTGAGCGCCAAAAGGTAATTGCACTCCGCTTTTTCAAAATCCGTATCATTGTAAGAGGAGTTGCCTGTTTCAAAATATGTATCGGCATTTTTGCTGTCCCTTGCGTTATAGCATTCGGAGTATTTGTTGTTATGCAGGTTGCTCAGGTCAGACTCCGCCGCTTTTCCGGCGTCCGGTATGCTGCTTATCACTATTTTTCCGTCATCGCGCTCGGTGAAAACGAGATTATCGGCAAGCTTATCCTCGCACTCAAAAAGCAGTATTACCTTTGTGCCGTATGAGGAATCCCGTGCAAGCAGGTAATACGGCTGATAAGCGGTACCCTTGCTGTACAGATAGGATGATTCAAGCAAAGCCAGCCCCGCGTCGTCGGTCTTGTCCTGAAAAGCGACTCCGACCTTTGCCAGCCGCTTATACTCCGAGGACTCTTTTATTGATTTTATATCGGTGCTTTTGTTCCTCATCAGCAGCGAATCATACAAAGGCATGTTGCCCATTTTAACGGCGTATTTTCCGGTACCCTCCATTTCGGTCAGATCTTTTTTCTGAACTACCGCAAAGGAGAGGTCGTTTTTCTCCATACTGCTGTTGTAACCGGGAGAATCCTTGCCGGACGACGAATTTGACGAGCATGCCGCGAATGTCATTACGAGCGCAGCCGATACAACCAATGAGAAAAACTTTTTCATCTTATTTTTCATAATCGCCCTCCGCTGGATCAATGAACAGGAACACAGGAGCAAACCTTATTGCAGGAGCAGTAGCTGCCCGAGCCGGAATTGCTCTCGCACGAGCACTGAGAGTCGCAGGTGCAGTTGCTCTCGCACGAGCACTGGGCGTCGCAGGAACAGTGGCTTTCGCATGAGCACTGGGGATTGCAGGTGCAAACCTTGTTGCAGACGCAGACCGTTTCGGTAACGGTTTTCATTTCTCCTGTATAAAGCTTTCCTGAGGATGAAGTATCCGATTTGGAGCTTTTTGTTTCCACAAAATATGTTTTCATTCCGGGCTTAAAAACCGATTTGCCGTTTTTTACTATTGAAACCTCCGGCTTCGGAAGCTTTTTATTAGAATCCTGAGATTTGACTCTGTCATCATTCATGTTGTTTCCTCCCGTCTTCAGTCATCGTTATCGTCAAGCTCCTGCGCGATCTGTTCAAGCGTAAGAGCTCTTGTTATTTTACATCTGACGCTGCCGCGGTGCTCCTTGGGCGGCTTTGAGCCGACCAGCTTGGCGGGGCAGTCGCCTGCGCAGTGATATTTGCAAAAGCAGTCTTTGCAGTAGGGGATATTAGTTACGTTAAGGCGGTGCAGGGCTTCCCGCTTTTTGTCGTCAAAAACAAAGCCGCCGACCGACGGATCGTATTTTCCGTAGATAAAAGGAAAAGCTCTTTCGTCGCATTCCTCGCACACCTCAAAGCACGAGGTCACAAGTCCCTGAGCCGTTACCGAGAACGAATCTCTTGAAACGCCGCAGAAGTATATTGAGGTGTTATCGGTCTTTACCGCCGAGAAAATCAGGCGGATGTTGTGCTTTTTAAGTATTTGCTTTGCCTGTAAAAATTTTTCAATAAAAACATCGGCGTCGGGAGTACGCACCTTTGACTCAATGCTTCTTCCCGATTCCCAAACGGGCTCTACATGAAGCTGTTTGCAGTTTGGGTAACGTCCGGCAATAAACTCGGCTATTTCGGGCAGTTTCAGCACGCTTTCGGAGGTGAGCGTTGTTCTGATTCCAAACGACTTTTCCGCGTCGTTGAGCCGCCTGAGCGTTTTGTCGATCGACGGAAAGCTGGGGCGTCCGTCAGAAAACGGTCTTTGCGCGTTCTGCATTTCCTCCGTTCCGTCAAAGGAGATATTTACATTGTCCAGCCACGCCATTACCCAATCCGCTATCTCGTCGCTCCAGCAGCCGTTGCTTGCCGAATACAGCCTGACCTTCAGGTTGTTTTCTTCGGCTTTTTCCTTGGCGTATTTGCAGATCTCCTTCATAAAGCCAAAGGCGGTAAACGGCTCGCCGTTGCCGTGAAAGCCAACGGAAATACTGTCTTTTCCGGCGGAAACGGCGTTTTTTACAATATAGTCAACGGCAGCCTTGCCAACCTCGGGCGGCATTTTATGCCTTATTTTTTCGGCGGAGGCGTAGCAGTATCTGCACCTCAGGTTGCAGCCGTCCGACGGAAACAGCGTCACCTCGGTGGGAGGAGCAACAGCGCATTCGGGGATGATGTCGTCCTTAAAGAAGCCGTGCTCCTCAAGGAGCTCTATCACCGGCTTGTCCTCGGGCAGAAGGGGCTCGCCGTTTATCCGCCTTGAAACGGAATTAACGGCGGAGTCGTTGAGCCTTGCCGAAAGCTTTTTCAGGGGAGCGTACAGTATGGGACCTTTTTCATCTTTCAGCAAAAACAGTTCAGACTTTATTGAATTCATGAGATACTTTTTTTACCTCCACTTTGTTCTGCAAATAGCCGGCTTTCCCAAGTGTGATGTAAAAATCGGCGATATCCTCATCGATTTCCGGGCGGTCGATTTTTTCGGTTATCTGTTTGAGGGTATGCCTGCCGTCAGCTAACTTCAACAGGCGGTATCCCATGCCGTTCACCTTGAAAACCAGCTGACCGTTCACATATGCCTTGCCGCCGTCAAGCGTCTGGATATAATCGACCTCGTTCGCGAGCAGAGGTCCGACCGCGTTTTCGGCGTCTGCGGATTTCAGTACGGACGGCAGCGAGGTAGCTCCGAATCCCAAACCGCAAAGCAGCACAAAGCCTGCGGTCCCCTTTAAAAAATCGCGTCTTGTCACTTTTATCTCCCTTCCGCCGCAGTAAAACAAGCGGCTTTTTTGTTAAGATAATTGTTTTTCTATAAGGTATTTGGTAATAGCCCTTGTCACCTTGCACCTGTCGCTGCCCTTAAAAGACTGCGGACTGTTTGTTGACAAAAGCTTTGCGGGGCAGTCGCCCGCGCAGTGATATTTGCAATAGCAGTCTTTGCAATACGGCATATTGCTTACGGTATAGCGGCGCAGCAAATCAAGCTTGTCCGCGTCAAAGCAAAAGCCGTCTATGCCGTTGTATTTGCCGTATATATAGACGTCGGAACGGGTATCGCCCCGATCATACACTTCGTAACAGCTTGTTACAAGCCCCTGAGGAGTAACGACAAACTGGCCGTCGGGTACACCGCAGCCGCTCAGCCGGAGCTCGTTGATATTCGCTGTCGCGTACATCAGGCGTAGCCGGCCGCCGAACTGCCTGTCCGCCTGTATATAACCGTTTATAAATCTGTCAAAATATGTTTCCCCGTCCTCGGCGCCCGAAAACCTGCCTACGTTCCATACGGGCTCGAACTGCAGCCATCCGCATTCGGGGTAAGCCTCTGAAACATACCTTGCGGTATCAACTATGCTGTCAACGCTTTTCGCCGTGACCGTGACCTTTATTCCGAACGCCTTTCTTCGCCTGTTAAGCTCGCGCAGGGTACGGTCGACAACGGAAAAGCTCTCTTTGCCCGAAACGGTCGGCCGCTGAGCGTTCTGAACGCTTTTGATACCGTCAAACGAAATCGCGATCTCGTCGATTTCGTCTGGTACCCACGAAAGGATATCATCGCTCCAATAGCCGTTGCTGACAGCGATCAGAGTAACCGGAACGCCGGTTTCTTTTGACTTTTCCCTGGCGTAGCGGCTGAGCCTTTTTACCGTATCAAACGCCGTGAACGGCTCGCCGTTGCCGTGGAATTTCACCGCCACAGGGCTGACGTTTTGCTCCAGGGCGTTATTGAATACAAGATCTATAGCCGCTTTGCCGGTATCCGGAGGCATAATGTGCTTTGTGCCGCCGCAGTCGGCATAGCATTAAACACAGTTCAGGTTGCATCCGTCGGACGGAAA
>CAZVSQ010000058.1:0-2307 GCA_964629925.1 uncultured Ruminococcus sp. | reverse complement strand
AGGTTACGGATCTGATAGTTCACGGCGGGCCGTCCCGTTTTTGCGATGATCGCATTGATCACCACCGTCAGGTCGCTGAAGCCGTAAAACGCGGCGTGAGAAGCGCCGATGGCCTCATAGTCCAGCAGCGGCAGCACCGTGTTGGCCAGGTCCCCGCCGGAAACGTCGAAAACGGCGTCAACGGAGGAATCGCGGAAAACGCGGTTCATCTCCGCCGCCTTTTCCTCCGGCAGCGCCGCTATTCCGCTTTGCTTCCGCAAAACAGCCTCGGCACAGTCGTCGTTGATTCTTGCCGAAAAGCGTTCAAGCGGAGCGTAAAGAATGTATCCGCTTTGGTTCCGTATTAAAAATATTTCATTATCAATCATTTTATTCAAGGCTATTTTACTAATAGCCCATGTTTCTCCGTATTTTTATTATCCCGAAAATCAGAACGGGAACGCAGCATACAAGTCCGCTTACGCACGCTCCTATAAGCCATGAGTCAAAAAAATCCTTTGCGGATATGATCGCCGGGAACTCGGAGTCATATTTTACCCAGGCGGTTACTATTACCGGGGCGATAAGAAAAACAAATGCCGCCGCGCCGGTTAAAAAGCACAGCGAAAACGCGCCGCTCAGCCAAACGATGATTTTTTTCTCGCGCTGTTTCAATCCGGGAAAGACAAATCTGACCAACTCAAAAGCGATCAGCGGCAGCTCCGCCGCGATAGTCATTATCAATGACAGGCTGACGCGGATCACCAGGCTGTCGGTGATAGAGAAGATGTAGATCTTGCAGTTGTGATTTGTAAGGGTCGAAAAAATAAAGTCGCAGATCAAGCCGGAAAAATAAAAAGCGAAGGGAATGATAACAAAAAAGGCGATCACGCAGATCAACAGCCTTTTTCGCATTTCGGTAAGGTGCGCTACAAGAGAAAGATCGGTATTATCCATCTTTTTTCCTTCTTTCCAGCACACCTATCCACACCAGCGCTCCCTCGTACAAAACGACAAACGGAACCATTGCTATTATAAGCGTTACCGCGTCCTGCGACGGCGTTAATACAGCCATCAAAACCAATACCGCGATATACACGCCCTTGCGCTTTGATTTTAAAAAAGCAGGCTTAATGATCCCCGCACGGTATAAAACGTAAATAACCAGCGGCTCCTCAAACATTACTCCGATAACTAACATCATCATTACGCAGAACAAAACAAACGACGACAGCCCTATATGCAGCTCATACGGAAGCAGCTGAATGAGCATCGATACCGCGGACGGGATCAGCAAAAAGTAGGAAAACAGCGCTCCTGCGGAAAACAGCGCTACTGAGCTTATTATTATTACAACGATGTTTTTTCGCTTTCTAAGCAGCAAAAACAGCAGCGCAAAAACCGCGGCCACAACAGCTATGATAAGCGCCAGTTCAAACCTGATGATAAAGCCCTCGGCGACCTCGGTCTGATAAAGCTGATGACCTTTAAGCAGAGTGCTGATCTGTTCTATAAGATAGGGGGTAACAAAATATACGCCGACCCCAAAAGCTGCAAACACGATAAGAAAAATTATGACTCTGCGACGGTATTTTTTCAGCAGGCCGAATAATCCATCCATTTATTCCGACTGCTCTTTAGTTTTGCTTTGCGCCGGAGTTTCGGTTTCGGCGTGTTCCGCGCTGTCTTCCTTCGGCTTTTCGTCAGAGCTTGAAAAAACCGCCTTTTTCAACGATTTCATAGCCTTGCCCAGCGATTCGCCTACCTCAGGCAGTTTTTTGGGGCCTACAAACAGAAAGACCACCAACAAAATTACGATCAATTCAGGAATACCAATGCCCATGCTTCTCACCTTTCATTAAATGTATTTGTTATTGCTGTATTTTTGCTATACAGAATGTTTGCGTATTCTTAAAAGCATTATATCATATACAGTGTTACTTTTTAATACATTTTGCATAAAACTGAACAAAATTTTAAATGTAAGCGAGAAAAATACAGGGTAATTTTCCAAAAGGCAGCGCACTGAAGAATATTATTAAACAGTAATTCATCCTGAGTAATCCGCAACTGCTCAGGCAGTTTTCGTGCTAAAACACCAAACAAACAACAAAATTCGTTTTTGAGCTTTTGGGGCAAAAAACAAAAGCGGCTCAAACATCACTGTTTAAGCCACTTTCGGGTGGCAAAGGCATACCCCGATACCACGCTTTCCGTCAAGAAACGCAAGAAAGGCGGACCGGGTATATTTATGGTCAAGAAAAGCATGGATGATGTTAGCTATGAATACAAGGACGGGAAGAATAATCTAACCATAACAAAAAACTG
>CAZVSQ010000057.1:0-9795 GCA_964629925.1 uncultured Ruminococcus sp. | reverse complement strand
TTGCAAAGCCCGGCACCATTCACCCCCACACCAAGTTCCGCGGCCAGGTTTACGTACTGACCAAGGACGAGGGTGGCCGTCATACTCCTTTCTTCAACAACTATCGTCCCCAGTTCTATTTCAGAACAACTGACGTTACAGGTACAATCTCTCTTCCCGAGGGCACAGAGATGTGCATGCCCGGAGATAACGTAGAGATGGACGTTGAGCTTATCACTCCTATCGCTATCGAGGTTGGTCTCCGTTTCGCTATCCGTGAAGGCGGCCGTACCGTTGGTTCAGGCGCAGTTATCGCTATCAACGAGTAATTAAACAATTACAATTCAAAGGCTGTCCGTTTGGGCAGCCTTTGTTTGAGCAAAATAACTGTATCGTGAATCGCGCTTGCAGCGCATTGAAAGGGGTAGAATAAAATGGACAATAAAAACGGAATATACGACGCGCGCTCGCTTGGCAAGCCGCGCATGTTCGTACTCGGCGTTCAGCATATGTTCGCCATGTTCGGCGCTACTATCCTTGTGCCGATGATAACCGGACTCGACGTTTCCACAACCCTGCTTATGGCGGGCTTGGGAACGCTGCTGTTCCATGTGCTCACAAAATTCAAGGTGCCTGCGTTCCTCGGCTCATCGTTTGCTTTCCTCGGCGGTTACGCTGCGGTAAAAGCGCTTGCTCCCAAGGGAACCGATCCTAACCTTATGCTTCCTTACGCCTGCCTTGGCGTTGCATGCGCCGGTTTGGTGTATCTGGTGCTGGCTCTTATTATCAAGGCTATCGGCGTTGAGCGCGTAATGCGCTTCTTTCCGCCTGTTGTAACGGGTCCCATCATCATCGCTATCGGCTTGGGACTTGCTCCCTCGGCGGTTTCAAACTGCACCACCAACTGGTTCTTGGCGCTTGTCGCTCTGGCTGTCATCATTGTTTTCAATATCTGGGGCAAGGGCATGGCTAAAATCATCCCGATCATCATCGGTCTGCTCACGGCTTACGGCGTAGGATTGATTTTCTACTTCATAGGCGAGGCGAACCCCTCGCTTATTCAGGACGTTCCGTTCTTCTTCTCGGGCGGCTCCGAGGAAATCAAAAATGCCGCGGGCGAGGTAATCGGCAAAAACTATCTCCCGATATTCGATTTCAGCGGACTGAACGCTATTGCGGAAAACATCGGCAGCGGACATATCTTCGGCAGCAGCGCCCTTATCGGTTCTCCCGTTAACTGGGACAAGACCGTATTCGGCGGCATCGACTGGTCAAACGGCGACTGGCTTGCTTCCTCGATCATCGCTATCGTGCCCATTTCGCTGGCTACAATGATGGAGCATATCGGCGACATCAGTGCCATCGGCTCAACCGTCGGCAAAAACTATATTGCCGACCCCGGTCTGCACCGCACACTGCTCGGCGACGGTCTGGCTACCTCGCTTGCTTCGCTCTTCGGCGGCCCCGCAAACACTACATACGGCGAGAACACAGGCGTGCTCGCGCTTACCAAGGTGTATGACCCGCGCGTTATCCGCATTGCCGCGTGCTTTGCCTGCGGAATCTCGTTCTTCCCGATCGTGTCCTCGCTTATCGGCTCCATTCCGAGCTGCATCATCGGCGGTATCTCGTTCGTGCTTTACGGAATGATCTCCGCTATCGGCGTGCGCAATGTAGTTGAGAACAAGGTCGACTTTACCAAGAGCCGCAACCTCATCATCGCGGCGGTAATTCTCGTCTGCGCTCTCGGCCTCGGCGCTGACACCGTAAGCTTCCCGATCGGCAGCGCTACAATCACGCTTTCACCTCTTGCAGTCGCCTCGATCGCGGGTATCGTGCTTAACGCTATTTTCCCCGGCAAGGATTATTCCTTCACAACCAACGGAAAATACGACGGCGAGCAGTAATAGATAATCAAAATAAATATTCGCGTCCGTGCCTGCGCTTGCAGGTTCGGGCGCGTTTTTGCTGCTAAAACTTGACCGATATATGCAAATGGTGATATAATAAATATATATCATTAAAACGGAGGCCGCTATGCCTGTTTACAGAATTGCCGAGCTGAATATCAAGCTCGACCCCGAATACAAAGAAACTATCGACCGGCTTGCGCCGTACCTTACCGACAGCGCCGACTATGACTTTGAGGTCGCGCGCGACAGCGAAGGGCTTGCCGAGTTTACGCAAAATTCCACCTTTCCCGACCGCCCTGACCTAAACGAGGGACCTTTCTTGTATACCAAGATATGCAAAAGGATATTAAGCGACTACGACGGCTTTTTCTTCCATTCGTCGGCTCTTGCATTGGACGGCGAGGGTTATCTGTTTACCGCGCTGAGCGGCACGGGAAAATCAACTCATACGCGCAACTGGCGCAGGCTTTTCGGCGACAGGGTGACGATGATCAACGACGACAAGCCGATTATCCGCAAGTGTAACGGCAAAGTCCTTGTCTGCGGAACACCGTGGATGGGGAAAAGCGACATCGGCTGCAATATTACCGCTCCGATAAAGGCGGTATATGTTCTGAAAAGGGGAGAGGAGAACTCCGCCGTAAGAATAAGCCCCGGCGAGGTGCTGAAGGAGCTTTTTGAGGCGACGCTGCTTCCCAACACAAGAGAGAACATGAGCAAGCTGCTCAACCTATTTAACGGGCTGTTTACGGACGCGGGGCTGTTTTTGCTGACCTGCAACAAGGATATAAGCGCGGCTCAGGTCGCCTACGACGCGGCTAATTCGGAGAATTGATTTGCTTTGCAAATCGTTTTGGAGGAGAGGAACATGACATTACCCAAGGTAGTTACCGTTCAGAATATGCGCGAGAGCGACGCGGCGACTATAGCCAAAAGCGTCACCTCGGCGGAGCTTATGTACCGCGCGGCGCTTGGTATTTTTAACGCCGTGCGCTTTACGGGCAGGGTGGCTATTGTCTGCGGCTCCGGCAACAACGGCGGCGACGGCTACGCGCTGGCTTGTATCCTGCTCGATAACGGAATTACTCCTACGATTTTCCGCGTAAACGAAAAGTTTTCAAAGGACGGTCTGTTTTATTATCAAACCGCCGTGTCAAAGGGCGCCGACGAAGGCAATCTGTCGGTCCCCGCGCCGTTTTCCGGCTATGATATCGTAGTCGACTGCCTGCTCGGAACGGGTTTTTCGGGCGAAGTCAGGGGCGAAATGCAGAACGCCATCGAGCTTATCAACGCCTGCACGGCTTATGTTATCAGCGCCGACATCAACAGCGGGATCAACGGCGACACGGGCGAGGCTTCAATAGCCGTAAACTCCGATTTAACGGTATCGATCGGCTCGTTCAAGACGGGCATGTTCCTCGGCGACGCGCCTTATTTTATAGATAAGCTCAAGAACGTCGACATCGGCATAGAAATACTCCGCGACGAATACTATTACATGGATTGGGAGCATTTGCACATGTTCGAGGGCTACGGCGCGGTCGTGCTGACTATGGAGGAGCTGCGCGAGCGCTTTAAGTATGACGACGAGTTTGACGCAGCCGACCGTGCGGCGCGCCTCAGTCAGGAATCGGGCAAGCCCGTTGTTGTAAAAACAGGCCATTCGGCGGTGATAGCGGACATGCAGTTTTTGTATTTCAGCGCGGATTATGTAGTTTAGGAGGGCTTTTGATGAGCTTTATTCAGCGCTTAATGAATTTTATGCAGGGCAGGTACGGGTTTGACACGCTCAACGGCTTTCTTATCATCCTGTCGCTCGCGCTGTCGATCGCGAATATCTTTGTTTGGGGGCTGATCCCAAGTCTTATAATTTATTCTTTTGAGCTGGCGTTTATGGGGATCGTTGTTTTCCGCTCGCTGTCGCGAAATATCGTTATGCGCAGCCGCGAGAACCGTGTTTTCAGAAAGGCTTACGACCCCGTTAAAAATTGGATAGCGTTCAGAATCAAAAAAATTAAAGAGCGCAAGGAATTTAAATATTTAAAGTGTCCGCACTGCAAGGCTCAGCTCCGCGTTAAAAACCAAAAGGGCGAGCACGGCGTGCGCTGCCCCAAGTGCCGCGGCGAGTTTAAAATAAAAATATAATAAAACAAAGCTCTTTTGCGTGTTAGCGATTTATCAAATAAAAGCCTTGACAATTTTTCGGATTATGATATACTGTTAGTTACAAATCAGAAAGTATTGTCTTTCGGAAAGGAGTCTGCTATGGCTAACGAAGAATTCATGGAAGAAATGGAAAACGAAGGCACTCTTATCACCCTTGAGGATGAAGAGGGCAACGAAATTGAGTTTGAGTTTCTTGATGTTGTTGAATATGAGGGCGAGGAATATATCGTTCTTATCGAAAACGACGAGGAAGCCGACGAGGTAGTGATTCTCAAAATCAACGCCATCGACGACGAAACCGAAGAATACGCAAGCATCGACGACGAAGAACTGCTCGAAAAGCTTTTTGATATCTTTAAGAGCAAATACGAAGGCGACATCAATTTTGAGTGATCGGATCAATTCCATATACACAAACAAAAGCACGGCATTTTGCAGCCGTGCTTTTTGTTATCGTACTCGCAGCTTATTGAGTTGAAGCTTTCGTCAAGAATATCATACGAGGCTTTGAACTTTTCAAGCTCCTCGTCCGTCAGCTTCAGCTCAAGGATCCTGTTCGCGCCGTTGCTGTTGATTATGCAGGGGTTGCCTATGAACACTTCCTTGCGCAGGCCGTACTCGCCGCGAAGGCGCACCGAGGTGGTGAACACGCTGTTTTCGTTGTGGAAGATCGCGCGCACACTGCGGCAGATAGCCATACCGATCCCGTAGGAGGTGCTGACCTTTGCCTTTATTATCTCATAGGCGGCGGTGCGGACTTCGTTTGCGATCCTGTCCAGATCCTCTCTTTTGTAGCGGTCTGGGTATTTTTCAAGCATATCATAAACAGGCTTTACCGCCATGATAGCCTGGCTCCACGGCACAAATTCGCTGTCGCCGTGCTCGCCTATAACATAAGCGTGCATGTGGCGCGGGTCGATCTCAAAATATTCGCCCAAAAGATAGCGAAGTCTTGCGGTGTCGAGCGTTGTGCCCGTGCCGATGACCTTTGCGGCGTTGAAGCCCGAAAGCTCATAGGTAATGCGCGTCATAATGTCCACAGGGTTGGTGGCTACAAGGAAAATGCCCTCAAAGCCCGAGGACACAACCCTCGGCACGATAGCTTCAAAAACCTTGTAGTTGCGCTGTAAAAGCTGCAGGCGCGTTTCGCCCTCCTTTTGGTTGACTCCCGCGCAGATAACAACGATATCCGCGTTTGAGCAGTCGCTGTAATCGCCGAAGTATATCTTCATGCTTGAATTTGAAAAAGCAAGTCCGTGGTTGAGATCCATAGCCTCACCCTTGGCGCGAATCTCGTTTAAATCGATAAGCACCAATTCGTCGCAAATGCTTTGATTTAGCGCCGAGTAGGCAAAGCTCATGCCCACCATGCCCGTTCCCACAAGGACTACTTTTCTGCTGATACTTGACATATGCTCACGTTCCTTTCATTGATAAATAATTGTCCGATTCTATTGTATCAAATTTTTTCCTGCGCGTAAAGTATGTTCCGCAATTTTGCCGAACAAAAAAACAGTTGAAATGCGCCGTGGAATATGATAAAATAAAACATAATATACTCAAAAATATCCTACCCGAAGGAGCATGGACTTATGTATAAAATCGTGGAAAAAAGGCCGTTGAGCCGCAATATCACCCTTATGCAGATCGAAGCGCCGCTGGTTGCCAAAAAGGCAGAGCCGGGGCAGTTCGTAATTCTGCGCGCCACAAAGGACGGCGAGCGCATTCCGCTCACCATCTCGGGCACCGACATACAGCGCGGCACGGTATGCATTATTTTCCAGATCGTAGGCGCCACCACTCGTCAGCTTAACACGCTTGAAGAGGGCGACAGCCTCGCGGATTTCGCGGGTCCTCTCGGCAAGCCCACCGAGCTCGACGGCTTAAAAAAGGTATGCGTAGTCGGCGGCGGCGTAGGCTGCGCCATAGCTATGCCCATAGCCCAGAAGCTGCATGACAACGGCTGCGAGGTACACTCTATCGTTGGCTTCCGCAACAGGGAATTCGTTATTCTTGAGGAGGAGTTTGCCGCCTGCTCGGATAAATACATCATTATGACCGACGACGGCTCATACGGCGAAAAGGGCGTTGTTACCGCTCCGCTCAAGCAGCTTATCGAGAGCGGCGAGCAGTACGATATGATAATAGCGATAGGCCCTCTGCTTATGATGAAGTTCGTTGTTGAAACCGCGCGCCCGTTCAATATGCCCACCACGGTTTCAATGAACCCGATAATGATCGACGGCACGGGCATGTGCGGCGGCTGCCGCCTTACTGTCGGCGGCGAAACAAAATTCGCCTGCGTTGACGGACCGGACTTTGACGGCTTTAAGGTTGATTTTGACGAGGCTATGAAGCGCACCGCGATGTACCGCAAGTTTGAGCGCCACGCCTACGAAGCGACCTGCAATCTGCTCAACAAGGAGGTGCAGTGATATGCCAAATATGACGCTCAAAAAGACTCCGATGCCCTCTCAGGAACCTAAGGTGCGCGCGCACAACTTCCTCGAGGTCTCACAGGGCTACACTGAGGAAATGGCTCGGGAGGAGGCGTCACGCTGCCTCAACTGCAAGCACCGCCCCTGCGTTTCGGGCTGTCCCGTGCATATCCAGATACCCGACTTTATTCAGCAGATAGTAAAGGGCGACTACTCAGCCGCCTATGATATAATCACCGAGGCAAGCAACCTGCCTGCCGTATGCGGACGCGTCTGCCCTCAGGAGAGCCAGTGCGAAAAGCTCTGCGTGCGCGGAATAAAGGGTGAGCCCGTAGGTATTGGCAGACTTGAACGTTTTGTAGCCGACACCCACAACGCTCAGCCCGAAAAGATTGTTAAAAAGCCCGAGAGCAACGGGCACAAGGTCGCGGTGATCGGCTCCGGCCCCGCGGGACTTACCTGCGCGGGCGACCTCGCCAAAAAGGGCTACGAGGTTACGGTGTTCGAGGCGCTTCACCTTGCGGGCGGCGTGCTTGTTTACGGCATTCCCGAATTCCGTCTGCCCAAGGACATAGTGCAGAAGGAGGTTGACAACCTCACGGCTCTGGGCGTTAAAATCGAAACAAATATGGTTATCGGCAAAGTCCTGTCAATCGACGAGCTTATGGACGAATACGGCTTTGAGGCGGTGTTCATAGGCTCGGGCGCGGGACTTCCGAGGTTTATGAATATCCCCGGCGAGAACCTCTGCGGCGTTTATTCCGCAAACGAGTTCCTCACCAGAACAAATCTTATGAAGGCGTATAAGCACAACGCTCTCACCCCGATCATGCACGCAAAAAAGGTTGCGGTAGTCGGCGGCGGCAACGTAGCTATGGACGCGGCGCGCTCGGCTCTGCGCATAGGCGCCGAAAAGGTATATATCATGTACCGCCGCAGCGAGGAGGAGCTTCCCGCAAGGCGCGAAGAGGTTCACCACGCAAAGGAGGAGGGCGTTGAGTTTATGATGCTCACCAATCCCGTTGAGATACTCGGCAACGAGGACGACTTTGTAAAGGCTGTAAAGTGCGAGAAAATGGAGCTCGGCGAGCCCGACGCCAGCGGCAGACGCCGCCCGGTAGAGGTTCCCGGCAGCGAGTTTGTTCTCGACGTTGACTGCGTTATTATGGCTATAGGAACATCGCCCAATCCGCTCATCAAGTCCACCACCAAGGGGCTTGAAACCCAAAAGTGGGGCGGGATAATTGTCGACGAAAACGGCAAGACAACCCGCGAGGGCGTTTTCGCCGGAGGCGACGCGGTCACGGGCGCGGCAACGGTCATCCTTGCGATGGGCGAGGGCAAAACCGCCGCAAAGGCGATCGACGAGTATATTCAAAGCAAAAACCGATAAAGTATGAGTGCTCCGCATAAAACGCGGAGCGCTTTTTTGTGACCGTCTTTGAAGGTGAATCCCTACACGCTGCCGTGTGTTCCTTTTTGCTCAAAAAAGAAGCTTCAAAGGCAAAATATTCCTTTGAAGCATTAACGGTTAAAAAATTGTAAAAACTTTTGCAAAAGGTCTTGACAAACGCCCTACGGGAGCGTAAAATAGTAAAATGTACCATAATGGGGGTATGCGCATAAAGCACGGAAAAGTTCCGCAAAAAAATATCTTTAACAGGGGAATATTATCACAAATTGTCTTTCCTGTCAAGATATATTTTGATGAAATTTTTACCCCGTTTTTGTGCTGTTTGCCCATTGACATTTGTACGCCGCATTGCGGCGCCGGATTGTAATTTTTTCAAGGAGTGATACGCCTATGGTTAATGTCAAACCCGTAAAGCTTGGCAACACCGAGAGAATGAGCTTTAGCAAAATCGATGAAGTCATCGACATGCCTAACCTCATTGAGGTGCAAAAGGAATCCTACCGCTGGTTCCTGGAGGAAGGACTCAAGGAAGTCTTTAAGGATGTATCGGGAATCACCGATTATCAGGACAACCTTGTGCTCGACTTCATCGACTACACCCTCGATGTCGACCACCCCAACTACAGCGTAATTGAATGTAAAGTCAGAGACGCTACATATTCAGCGGCTCTGCGCGTCACCGCCCGCCTGCTCAACAAGTCAACGGGCGAAATCAAGGAAAGCAACGTGTTTATGGGTGATTTTCCGCTTATGACTCCAAGCGGAACCTTTGTAATCAACGGGGCTGAGCGCGTTATCGTTTCTCAGCTCGTTCGTTCACCGGGCGTTTACTATAAAATGGATCACGACAAAACCGGTAAGGAGCTCTATTCCACCACCGTTATCCCCAACAGGGGCGCGTGGCTTGAGTACGAAACCGACGTTAACGACGTGTTCTATGTGCGTATAGATAAAAACCGCAAGCTGCCCGTCACCTCGTTTATCCGCGCCCTCGGCTTGGGAACCGACGCCGAGATACTTGATTTCTTCGGCGACGACGAGCGCATGAAGGCTACTATCGAAAAGGATCAGGCTCACAACATCGAGGAAGGTCTTATCGAGGTTTACAAAAAGCTCCGTCCCAGCGAGCCTCCCACGGTCGACAGCGCCCAGACGCACATCAACAACCTGTTCTTTGATCCCAACCGCTACGATATGTCGCGCGTCGGCAGATACAAATACAACAAAAAGCTCGGTATCGCAAACCGCCTTGAGGGCAGGGTTATCACCGAGCCCATCGCCAATCCGCGCACAGGCGAGGTAATGGCTCTCCGCGATGAGAAAATCACCAAGGAGAAGGCGCTTGAAATCGAGAACGCCGGTGTTAAGATAGCCTATGTAAATGGCAGCGACGACACCGTTGTAAAGATCATCTCCAACAACATGGTCGACATCTCAAAGTATGTTGACTTTGACGCCGAGGCTGAATGCGGTATCCGCGAGAACGTATGCTTCGAGCTGCTCTGCGAGCTGCTTGACGCCGCTCAGAGCGAGGACGAGCTTAAAGATATGCTCCGCGAGCACGCCGACGAGCTTGTTCCCAACATCATCACAGCCGACGACATTTTTGCAACTATAAACTATCTCAACTGTGTTGCTCACGGCGTGGGCAACACCGACGACATTGATAACCTGGGCAACAGACGTATCCGCTGCGTAGGCGAGCTGCTCCAGAATCAGTTCAGGATCGGCTTCTCGCGTTTGGAGCGCGTTGTCCGCGAGAGAATGACCACCCAGTCTCAGGATATGGACTCTCTCTCTCCAAACTCGCTAATCAACATCCGCCCTGTTACAGCGGCAATCAAGGAGTTCTTCGGATCCTCGCCTCTGTCACAGTTCATGGATC
>CAZVSQ010000056.1:6652-9858 GCA_964629925.1 uncultured Ruminococcus sp. | reverse complement strand
GCGTGCGAAAAAGCTGAGGCGGAGGCGTTTAAAAAAGCAGAAGAGTTAAGCGCAAAAAGGCAAACCGCCGCCAAGACCTTCGCGGAAAATGTCAGGGAGGAAATGCGCTTTTTGAATATGCCGAATGTTGAGCTGATACCGCAGTTTCAGACGACAGGGCTCACAAGCGACGGAATTGACAAGGTTGAGCTTTTGATTTCAGCCAATCCGGGCGAAACTCCGCGTCCCGTAGCAAAAATCGCCTCGGGCGGCGAGCTTTCAAGAATGATGCTCGCAATAAAGACCGTTCTTGCCGCCACCGACGACGTCGACACGCTGATATTTGACGAGGTCGACACGGGTATTTCGGGTTCTGCCGCCGAAAAGGTGGGCTTGAAGCTGAAAGAGGTCTCAAAGGATTCTCAGGTTTTATGCGTTACACATCAGGCTCAGATAGCGGCTCTTGCCGATTATCACTATTTGATTGATAAACGCGTTGACAGCGGAAGAACATTCACCGTTGTTACCGAGCTTGACCGCGGCGCGCGTGTGCGTGAGCTGGCGCGGATCATAGGCGGCGTAAACATAACTCAGGCGGCTATTTCACACGCCGAGGATATGCTTGGAACAAACGGGTAATTATTTACATACAAAGGAAAGGAAGCGACAAGTTGAAGCTATGGACAGTTGCGCCGCTCGATAAAAACGAAGCGCAGGAAATTCAAACTAAATACGGGCTGTCGGGCATCATCGCAATGTTGCTCCAAATCAGAAATATAAAGACTAAGGAAGAAATAGAGGATTTTCTTTACAACGACAGTTACATAGCCTCTCCGTTTGAAATAGTTGACATGGACAAGGCTTGCGCCCGCGTGCGTTCGGCTATTGAAAACGAGGAGTTTATATGTGTTTACGGCGACTACGACGCCGACGGCGTGACCTCCACCGCTCTGCTTTATTCTTATCTTGACGCGGTCGGCGCTAATGTTATGTATTACATTCCTTCGCGTGAGAGCGAGGGCTACGGAATGAACATTGCGGCAATCGACGCCCTGAGCAAAAAGGGCGTAAAGCTGATCGTTACCGTGGACAACGGCGTTGCGGCCATTGATGAGATCCGTCACGCAAAAAGCCTCGGCATCGACACCGTAGTGACCGATCACCACATGCCTTTGGGCGAGCTGCCCGACGCCTGCGCGGTCGTCGACCTTCACCGCGCCGACTGCACCGCCGGTTTTAAGCAGCTTTCGGGTGTAGGAGTGGCGTTTAAGCTTATTATGGCGCTTGAGGGCGAATACTGCGATACGGACTCGCTGCTCGACAACTACGCCGACCTTCTCAGTGTCGGTACGATAGGGGATATAGTCGATTTGCGCGGCGAGAACCGGGTGTTTGTAAAGCGCGGACTGCAAAGTCTGATGAACACCGACAGAGCCGGGTTTTACGCTTTGATAAACAACGCCGGGCTGATCGGCAGAAATATAACTGCAGGCAATGTGTCCTTTACCTTAGTTCCGCGTATTAATGCCGTAGGCAGGCTTGGGCTTTCGGGCAAATCGGTCGAGCTGCTGCTTACCGAGGACGAGGCAGAGGCGGAGAGAATAGCCGTGGCAATGGGGTATGACAACACCGAGCGGCAGCAGATAGAGCGGGATATCGTTCAAAAAATCGACGAGGAAATAACAAGGAACTCTTCGCTTGTAATGGACAGCATTATTGTAATTGACGGCGAGGGCTGGCACCAGGGCGTTGTAGGCATAGTCGCCTCGCGCATAAGAGAGGCATACGGAAAGCCCGCTATCATTATCACCCGCGACGGCGAAAGCGCTAAGGGCTCGGGCAGAAGCATTGAGGGTTTTGCTCTTTGCGACGCGGTTGCCGCCTGCTCTGACCTGCTCACTCATTACGGAGGCCACCCGATGGCTGTCGGGTTGTCGCTTCCGTCTGAAAACATAGAATTATTCCGTAAAAGAATTAACGAATACGCCGATTCTCAAAATATGCCCTTTGACAGGCTCAATATCGACTGCAAGCTTAACCCCGCGTCAATTTCGGTTGATTTGGTTGAGGAGCTTGCTGCAATGCAGCCCTTCGGCGCGGGTAATCCCGTTCCGGTTTTTGGCTTTT
Organism: uncultured Ruminococcus sp.; assembly: GCA_964629925.1. Taxonomy (GTDB): domain Bacteria; phylum Bacillota; class Clostridia; order Oscillospirales; family Acutalibacteraceae; genus Ruminococcoides. Next base: position 7,752 of record CAZVSQ010000056.1, on the reverse strand, counting down.
ACAATATGACGCTCGTTAATATAATTCCGTTATCGAATAATAAGCACCTGCGGCTTGTTTTTTCGCGCGGCGGAGTGACTCTTTCGGCTATGATGTTTTTTACGTCAACCGATGAATTTGCCTATGAAAAGGGAGACGTCCTCGATATAGCGGCCACGCTTGATATCAACGAATATAACGGTAAAAAGAGCGTTTCGGTCATAATAAAAGACATTAAAGACCATGACGACGACGCTGAGCGGATTCTTGAAAGCGGGCGTATATTTGAAGCTTTTTGCCGCGGCAGCTCCGTTTCACGCCAACAGCTCAGGAGTATTCTTCCCGAGCGCAGCGATTTTGCGCTGCTTTACCGCTTTTTGCGCGATAACAACGGCTACGCTTTAAAGCCTGAAACGCTTGTTTCAAAGCTCGGCTATAAGCTTTCGTATGGTAAGATCCGCGCGGCTCTTGAGGCGATGAACGAGCTTGGGCTTATCCGCATAAAAGAAGGAATGAAAAGCTGCAAGATCGAGCTTGTCAAAACAACGCAAAAGGTCGATTTGGAATCGGCGTCGATCATAGAGAAACTCAGAGAGGTAACACAATGAGCAGATTTTCCAATGTGGCTCACTATCAGGATTTTTCAGAGCTGCTGGGCATTTTGTCCCGCTCCGGAAACTCCTATGATATGGAAAAAATAAAAGCGGCATATGAGTTTGCCGAAAAATCTCACGGCGACCAGCGCAGGGTGTCTGGCATTCCGTATATTCTACACCCTACATCCGTTGCGTGCATCATCGCGGAGCTCGGCCTTGATACCGACAGCATTTGCGGCTCGCTTCTGCACGACGTTGTTGAGGATACTCCCGTTATGCTCGATGAGATCCGCAAAATGTTCGGAGACGACGTCGCCAAGCTCATTGACGGTGTTACCAAAATTTCAAAGATCCCGTACTCTACCCGCGAGGAACAGCAGGCTGAAAGCATACGAAAAATGCTTATCGCTATGGCTGACGACATCCGCGTAATCATCATAAAGCTTGCCGACCGCCTTCACAACATGCGTACAATGGACTGTATGCCCGAGCAAAAGCGCAGGGATAAATCCGTTGAGAATATGC
>CAZVSQ010000056.1:6384-6642 GCA_964629925.1 uncultured Ruminococcus sp. | reverse complement strand
CACCGCCTCGGTATCAAAACCTTAAAGGAAGAGCTTGAAGATCGCTCGCTTCAATACCTTGACCCCGTGGGTTATAAGGAGATCGAGGACGCTCTGATGCTTGAGGAAGCGGAAAGAGAGCGTTTTATCGAATCCATCAAGGAGCAGATCCTTGAAAAAACAAAGAATACTATCCCTAATGTATATATCAGCGGCAGGGTAAAGCGCATCAACAGCATCTACCACAAGACCATTATGCGCAATCAGAGCATAAATGAT
>CAZVSQ010000056.1:0-6374 GCA_964629925.1 uncultured Ruminococcus sp. | reverse complement strand
CCAGTTTCAGGCAGGTCAGGCGAACAGCGATGAATCTACAAAAGCAGAGTCGCCTATATAAGAGCATAAATGATATATACGATGTATTTGCGGTGCGCGTTATAGTTGACAACGTTTCCGACTGCTACAATGTTCTGGGCGTTGTGCACGATATTTTCAAGCCTATCCCAAACCGCTTCAAGGACTACATTTCCATGCCTAAGCAGAACATGTACCGCAGCCTTCACACCACTGTTCTCGACAACAAGGCTATTCCGTTTGAGGTGCAGATACGCACATGGGAAATGCACTACACCGCCGAATACGGTATCGCGGCTCACTGGAAATACAAGCTCGGAATGAAATCGGGCGGCAAGGAAGAGGAGCTTGTAAGCCAGAATATCGAAAAAGTCAAGAAGATGATCCTCGACCAGCTTGAAACCGAGGACGCCACCGATATAGCGCGCAATATCCGCAACGATTTGGGTGAGAACGACGTTTATGTTTTTACTCCCAAGGGCGACGTTATAAGCTTAACGCGCGACTCAACGCCTATTGATCTGGCTTATCAGATACACACCCAGGTAGGACACCGAATGGTTGGCGCTAAAATCAACGGCAAAATAGTGCCTATCGACCACAAACTTAAAAACGGCGAAATCTGTGAGATAATAACTCAAAAAGAGGAGCACCCCAACCGCGCTTGGATCGACATCTGCAAAACCGCATCGGCTAAGTCAAAGATCCGCCAGTGGTTCAAGCACGAAAAGCGTGATGAGAATATAGTTGAGGGCAGGCAGATGGTTGACCGCGAGTTCAAGCGTCAGGGCATTAACCTCAACGATGAGGAAATGGCCGAGTTCTTTAAGAGCGTCAGCATGAAAAAGCAGTACAACACGCTCGACGACTTTTACGCGGCGGTCGGCTACGGCGGAATCCAGCTCTGGAAAATCATGCCTCGCCTGAAAGAGGAGTATCAAAAGACCTACGCCAAGGACATTGAAAAAATCACGGTCCCGCAGGCTCCCGTAAGGCGCAAAAAAGTATCATCAGGCGTAATTATCGAGGGCAACGACGACGTTCTTGTTAAGTTTTCCAACTGCTGCAACCCGCTTCCGGGCGATGATATTATCGGTTACATCACGCGCGGCTACGGCGTTTCTATCCATAAGCGCGGCTGCACAAATGTTCCCAAAAATCTGAATGATTGCGAGGAGCCCGAGCGCTGGGTTTCAGCGCGCTGGGAAATCGAGGCGGGCGAGGCGTTCCGCAGCACGCTGCAAATCATCGCCGCCGACCGCACCGGGCTGCTTGCCGACGTTACGATACAGCTGTCAAACATGCATATATTTATCCACACCCTCAATTCCCGCGAGCTAAAGGACGGCAAGGCGGTTGTCACCGTTACTATCGACGTTGCCGGAAGAGATCACCTCAGAGGGGTCATCTCAAGGCTTTCCGACATCAATGGGATTGAAGAGATCAAAAGACTATAGGAGTATTCCGTATGAAAGCGATTTTGCAGCGCGTGTCATGCGCTTCGGTAACGGTTGACGGCGCAGTCGTCGGAAAAATATCACAAGGCTTTTTGATCCTGCTCGGAGTTGAGCAGGGCGACGACGAAAAAGAGGCGTCGGTGCTCGCTGATAAAACAGCCGGGCTGCGAATCTTTACCGATCAAAATGACAAGATGAATCTCTCGCTTGCCGACATTGACGGCGAGGTGCTTGTTATCTCAAACTTCACTCTATGCGCCGACTGCTCTCACGGAAGGCGCCCCAGCTTTATCGGAGCCGCGCGCCCCGAAACCGCCGAGCCGCTGTATGAGTTCTTTTGTCAAAGGCTTATTCATAACGGCGTAAAAAAGGTTGAAAAGGGCATTTTCGGCGCGGATATGCAGGTTAGCCTTATTAACGACGGCCCCGTTACGATAGATATTAACTCAAAGGATTTGAAAAGATGATCAACGTTAAAATATACCCCGTCACAATGCTTGAAACAAACTGCTGTTACCTTGTTGACGAGGCGACCGGAAAAGCTGCCGTAAGCGACCCGGGCGCTCAGTCAAAGGCGCTTGAGGCTCAGATCGAAAAGGACGGCGGAAGGCTTGAATATGTGCTGCTTACTCACGGCCATTACGACCACATATGCTACGCAAAGCAGCTTGCCGACAAGTACGGCGCAAAGGTCGTTACGGGTAAGCACAACGCGGTTTTTCTGCGCGATACAGTGCTTAACGGAACAAAGCCTCACGGGCTCCCGTATAAGCCTTTTGACGCCGATATCCTGCTTGACGACGGCGAAAAATTCAAGCTGGGCGAAACCGAGATAACCTATCTTTATACACCCGGTCACACTAAGGGCTGCGGCATTTTCCTCTTTGATGAAATCATGCTCGCGGGCGATTTGATTTTCAGGGAATCATACGGCAGAACCGACCTTGCAACAGGCGACGATTATAATATGATGCTCTCACTAAAGCGCGTAAAGCAGCTTGAGGGCGATTATACTATCATACCCGGTCACGGACCTCTTACCGACCTCGGGCACGAGCGCAGGTTTAATCCACTTATGAGGCGGCTGTAAATGAATTTATATGTCAAAAACAACACCTTCTGGTTTGAGCTTGAAAACCTTGCAAGGCTGTTTTTCCCCGATGAAAAAATTACGGTTTACAGGGAGTTTTCAGAGGTGCAGCAGCCTTATATTTATACCGAGCTTGATGAAAAAATAACCGTTCGCGTTAAAATCGGAGAATTTTGTGAGGAAGGCTTTGCGGAAAAATCCCCCGACAATTCCGAAAACGAGCTGCGCACGGTTCAGCTTGTGTACAAGTCTTTGGTAAAATTCAGCTCGGTTGAGCAGGCTTGGGGCTTGCTTACGGGCGTGCGCCCTATAAAGCTGTTCAGAAAAATCGTGGGTGAATCGGGCGAGGCAGAGGCTCAGCGGCGGTTTTTGAATGAGTATTTTGTCAGCTGCGGACGTTTTGAGCTGGCAAGGCTCACCGAACAAAACGAGCGGCGTATCCTCTCGCTTTCGCGCCCCGAATCGTTCAGCCTTTATGTCGGTATCCCGTTCTGTCCTTCGCGCTGCAGTTACTGCTCGTTCGTCATGGCGTCGGTCGAGAGGGCAAAAAAGCTTATCGAGCCATATACAGACCTGCTCTGCAAAGAGATAAAGGCGACGGCAAAAATCGCTAACGGGCTTGGGCTGAGGCTTGAAAGCGTATATTTCGGCGGCGGCACGCCCACAACGCTCAGCGCGGAGCAGCTTGACCGCGTTTTGGGCGCTGTCAATGAGAATTTCGATATGTCGACCTGCCGCGAATTCACCGTTGAGGCAGGGCGCCCCGATACGATCGACGAAGAGAAACTTTTTGATTTAAAAGAAAATAAAGTTGACAGGATAAGCATAAATCCCCAGACCTTAAGCGACAGCGTACTCAGCGCAATCGGCAGAAAGCACAACTCGGAGCAGTTCTTTAAGGCTTTTGAAACGGCAAGGCGCTGCGGCTTTGACAATATCAACACCGACCTTATCGCGGGGCTCCCGACCGATACCGTCGAGGGCTTTAAGCGCTCGCTCGACACCGTGACCGATGAGCTTGGAGCAGAATGCGTTACGGTTCACACCCTCTGTATGAAGCGCGCCGCCAACCTTACCACCGAGGGCAAGACCTTCAATAAGGACGAGGCGCTCGCCGCAAGAGCGATGCAGGACTACGCGCGGCAAAAGCTAAGCTCGCTCGATTACATTCCGTACTACCTTTACCGCCAGACGCGCATGGTCGGCAATCTTGAAAACGTCGGCTGGGCAAAGCGCGGGTATGAAAGCCTTTACAACGTTTACGTCATGGACGAGACCCACACAATACTTGCGTGCGGTTCGGGCGGAGTGACCAAGCTTAAGAATCCCGAAACCGATCATCTTACGCGGATATTTAACTTTAAATACCCATATGAATATATAGACAGATTTGACGAATTGCTCAACAGAAAAGCGCAAATATCACGATTTTACGGCACTAATGAGGTTGATTATTCAATTGATTAGTGTTATAATACAAACAAATAATTTAGCGGGTTTATTGCCCCCGAAAAGAAAGGTGAAGAACAATGAAAAATTTTGACACAATTATCGGCGATGTAAAAGTCAATGCAAAAGCTGCCGCGTCTGCTGTTTCCAAAAAGGCCGCAATGCTTTATGACGCGTCAAAGCACAGAATTTCGGCTGAGACCATCAAGCGTTCGATCGGCAAAAAGCTCATCGAGCTCGGTAAGCTGACATATAAGGCTACAACCCAGGACATAGACCTCGCCGAGGATATAGCAAAGGTCGTTGAGGAGATCACCGAGCTTAAGCAGAACCTCGCTATCGTTGAGGCTCACATCGCTTCTATCAAGAACCAGAAGATCTGCCCCGAATGCGACAACAAGGTTACAAAGGAATCCTCCTTCTGCAACATCTGCGGACATAAGTTTGAGGATGAGCCCGAGGAGGCTGTTGAGGAGATCGCCGAGACCGTTGAGGAAGCCGCCGATACCGTTGAGGCAAAGCCCGATGATATAGTAGTTGCCGCTCAGGAGGCTGTAGCTGAAATTTCGGAGGACGCCGAGGAAGCTGTAAAGGCTGCCGACGAAGCCGAATAACAAAACAACAAAAAGAACTGACATGGGAGTCTGTTTCAGGCTCCCTGCCCTTGTGTACAATACAAAACCACTATATTAAAGGTGATATGATTTGATAAAAAAGTATAACGCGGTCAAGAACTTTGATTCGGACGTTTCAAAATCCTTTGTCAAGGGTGCCGCTATCCTGACAATAAGCATGGTCATTGTCAAGGTTTTCGGACTGCTCAACAAGGTCGTTCTGGCAGCTATCCTTTCAAGCTATGACGTTCCCGGTATGACGTCCTTCGGCACAGGTCTTTACGCCAACGCCTACGAGATCTTTGTAGTGATCTTTACCGTGGCTACGGGCGGTCTGCCTATTGCAGTTTCGCGTTTGGTGTCCGAGAACATGACGAAAAAGCGCTATAAGGACGTGCGCCAGATCCAAAAGCTCTCGGTTCCGTTTTTTACCGTACTGGGACTTATCTGCACGGTCATTATCGGCAGCGCGTGCATTCCTTATTCGCTCGGTGTAATCCATCAGCCCTACGCTATCGTCCCTACTCTTTTCCTCGCGCCGACGGTATTTTTCGGCTGTCTTGCTTCGGCTTACCGCGGCTATTACGAGGGTCAGCGCAACATGATGCCCACCGCTATATCCGAGATCATCGAGGCGGTCGTAAAGCTTGTTATCGGCTCGGCGCTCGCGTATTTGATCCTCTGGCTTGGAATGGAGTCAAACAAGGCTACACACTCCTTCCTGTGGATGCAGTTCAGCAATCAGGAAGAAGCTCAGAAAACAATCTTCTCGCTCGCGGTAACGGGAGCGATAATGGGAATTTCGCTCAGCAGCATGGCGTCATGGCTCTACTACTTTATAAAGTTCAAGATCCAGGGCGACGGCATTCCGCGTCAGTATTACGAAAGCTCTATCGACGCGCGTCAGAAGCGCGAGACCTTTAATATGATGATAAGAACCGCTCTGCCTATCGCGGGCGGCGCGCTTGTGATGAGCCTCGCTTCGCTTATCGATTCTGCGATCATCCAGAACGTTCTGCTCGATCTATCTCACCGTCACGGCCCCGAGCTTATGGATCAGTACGGAAAGTTCTATCCCGAGGACGCCTTCCACGGCAAGCATGTCACCATCCACACAAACCTTTGGGGCTGCTACGCCACCGCGCTTACGCTTATGCAGCTTGTAACGGCGGTAACTCAGGCATTCGGTTCAAGCGCTATGCCTAATGTTACCAGCGCGTGGACAAAGGGCGACAAACGCGAGTTCAGACAGTCGATGAACACCGTGCTCAAGCTTACCATGATGTTCACGCTTCCTATGTCGTTCGGGCTTGTTGTTCTGGCTCACCCGATTATGGGCTTCATTTACGGCTCAAGCCCCGAAATCATCGAGATAGGCGGAAACGTGCTCACGGTTATGGGGATCACCACTATTTTCACAGCCATAATAACGCCTATCTGCTCAATGATAAACGGCATAGGCAAGGTCAAGATACCCATGATTTTGTACATCATCTGTCTGTTTGTTAAAATCGGCACTTCGTGGATATTCGTAAGCATTCCGTCAATAAACATTCAGGGCGCAACGGTAGGCTCTATGGTAGCTTACGCGCTTATCTGTGTTATCGGTATGTTCCTGCTTGTCAAGTACAGCGGGGTAGTCCCCGACTTCTTCAATACCACTATCAAGCCGCTTGCCGGCGCGGTTTACTGCTCTGCCGCGGCGTACTTCACATACATGTTTATCTCGCCTTATATGCCGTCGCG
>CAZVSQ010000055.1:0-10011 GCA_964629925.1 uncultured Ruminococcus sp. | reverse complement strand
CAAAAAGGGACTGCAGAAGATCATCGACGCCTGCATCAAAAAGCACGGTACCTCCAGAACCAGTATCCTTCTGGACGAGATCAAGGCGCAGGGTTATAAATATTCCACCAAGGGCGCTATCACCGTTGCGGTATGCGACGCGGTTATCCCGCCCGAGAAGAAGGAAATCATCGCCGCCGCCGAGAAGGAAGTCGACGAGATCCGCGAGGAATACATGCTCGGTCTGCGTTCCGAGGAGGAGCGTTACGAGGAGATCCTCAAGATCTGGAACCAGGCAACCGAGGACGTAACCAACAAGCTGCAGGGCAACCTCGACCGCTACAACCCCATCTTCATGATGGCGGATTCAGGTGCGCGTGGTAGTATGAGCCAGATCCGTCAGCTCGCCGGTATGCGCGGACTTATTGCGAACACATCAGGTAAAACAATCGAAATCCCGATCAGAGCGAATTACCGTGAAGGTCTGAACATCTTGGAATACTTCATTTCCTCGCGCGGTGCGCGTAAAGGTCTTGCCGATACCGCGCTGCGTACCGCGGACTCGGGTTACCTCACACGCCGTCTTGTCGACGTATCTCAGGAGGTAATCATCCGCGAGGAGGACTGCGGTACGACCGAAGGCCTTGAGATCTTCGATATCAAGGCGGGCGAAAACAACGTTATCGAGCCGCTGCATGAGCGCCTTATCGGCCGCTTCCTGCTCGACGATTTCTGCGACGAAAACGGCAACGTTCTCGTTTCAAAGAATACAATGATGGGCGACAAAGAGGCTGATATCATCTGTTCCTCGGGCGCTCAGAGTGTTAAGATCCGCTCAGTGCTTGAGTGCCGCGCTAAGCACGGCGCCTGTCGCAAGTGCTACGGAGCTAACCTTGCTAACCGTCAGCCCGTTACAGTCGGCGAGGCTGTAGGTATCATCGCCGCACAGTCGATCGGCGAGCCCGGTACACAGCTTACCATGCGTACGTTCCATACGGGCGGCGTCGCGGGCGGCGAGGATATCACCCAAGGTCTTCCGCGTGTTGAGGAGCTGTTTGAGGCAAGAAAGCCCAAGAGCCTTGCTATTATGACTGAAATCGACGGTACAGTCCGCTTTGAGGAAATCAAGGGCGCACGTCACGCCGTTGTTTACAACAAGGAAACAAGCGAGGAAAAGACTTACCTCATTCCGTTCGGCTTCCGCGTAAGAGTTGCCGAAGGTCAGGAGATAAAGAAGGGCGACAAGATCACCGACGGTGCTCTCAACCCCCACGACATCCTCGACATTCTCGGTTCCGAGGCGGTAATGAACTACCTTATTTCCGAGGTTCAGTCGACCTACCGCTTACAGGGTGTTGAAATCAACGACAAGCACATCGAGGTCATCGTACGCCAGATGATGCGCCGCGTTAAGGTCGAGGACGCAGGCTCCACAAACTTTATGTCAGGCCAGATGTACGACAAGAACGACGTGCTCTATGAGAACGCTCAGATCCGCAAGCGCATTGCGGCAGGCGAGGAGGGCTTAAAGCCCGCCGAGTTTACCCAGCTTTTGCTCGGTATCACAAAGGCGGCTCTCGCTACAGACAGCTTCCTGTCAGCCGCTTCCTTCCAGGAAACCACCAGAGTGCTCACCGACGCCGCTATCAAGGGCAAGGTCGATCCGCTGGTAGGTCTTAAGGAGAACGTGCTCATCGGTAAGGTCATTCCCGCAGGTACGGGTATGCCGCGCTACGCAGGCGTTGAGCTTGACTCGGTCAAGCCCGAACCCGCTTCCGACGAAGCCTTTGACGACAATATTCTTTAATGATAATGCTATAAGCTATAAGCATATATCAACAGCCCGATTCGGATTTTTTCTGAATCGGGCTGCTCTACGAATGTAACGGAAACCTTAATTGCGCCGGTCGTGTGGCGCGATGCCCGTTGCCACGGGAGGGCAAGATGCACATCAGAAACTTGCAATAAACAAAACTTCAGTTCCCGCGAGATATATTGCGCCGTTGCAGAAAGGTATTTGTAAGCAGACGTTCTCCAAAGGCGCGCTTCCTGCCGCGTGGCGGCAAGACAAAACGCCGCGTACCGTTTGGTACACGACGCTTTGTTTTGTCTGTAAAAAATGAGGGGTACAAATATGAGCCTCTGCGTCGGCTCACATTGAGGAGGGTAGAACAATGTACTCGACGGTTGCGGTTCCGTCTTTTGAGTACAGCTATATTAAACTATATCTTTTTGAAAACTGTGTTAATTCAAGTTGAATTTCCGCTGAAATCTTAAAAAATCCATAAATTTTTATAAAAAAGATTTGAACAAACGTTTGATTTTCGCGAATGTATGTGTTATAATAATCATATATTTAAAAGGCAGGTGTCGTTATGAAACCGATTAGCAAAAGCCAGCAGAAAATACTCGACTATTTAAGACGCTGTTCCGCTGACGGCCGCGTGCCCTCGGTGCGTGAGATCTGCGACGAAGTGGGGCTGAGCTCGACCTCGACCGTGCACTATCATCTTAAGGCGCTTGAGGAAAAGGGCTTTATCACGCGCGAGCACGGCGTGAACCGCTGCATTCAGATCACGGGCGAGGAAAAGGGTATCAGCGTGCCCGTGCTTGGCAGAGTTGCCGCGGGAAACCCGATAGTAGCTATCGAGGATATCGAGTGCTATGTTCCCGTGTCGGACAGGGTAGGCAGAGGCCGCGAGCTGTTCGCGCTTCGCGTTCAGGGCGAGAGCATGATCAAGGCGGGCATTTTTGACAACGATATCGTCATAGTAAACCGCACTCCCGTTGCCGAAAACGGCGAGATAGTGGTCGCGCTTGTCGACGACTCCGCCACGGTAAAGCGCTTTTACAAGGAAGACGGCCACTTCCGTTTGCAGCCTGAAAACGACGCCTTTGAGCCGATTATTGTCGACGAGGTCATCTTGCTTGGCAAGGTCGTATCGCTCGTCAGAAACTACGAATAGAGGTCTTAATAAATGAAACATATTTGCGTTTTCGGCTCCTCAAGCGAAAAAATCGACCGTACCTATCTTGAGGTCGCCGAGCAGCTTGGCAGCTTTCTTGCCAAAAAGAACTGCGGTGTAATTTTCGGCGCGGGCAAATACGGCGTTATGGGCGCGGTGGCTCGCGGCGTGCGCAAAGAGAACGGCGCGCTGCTGGGCGTAAGCCCCGACTATTTTGTCGAGCTGAATGTTCTGGTAGAGGATTACGGCGAGCTGGTGCTTAAAAAGACAATGCGCGAGCGAAAGGCGCTTATGGAGGATAAAGCCGATGCCTTTGTTATCTGCGCCGGCGGTATCGGAACTCTCGAGGAGTTTTTTGAGGTTATCACTCTCAAACAGCTCGGCAGGCACTCAAAGCCGATTATCATTCTGAACACTCTCGGCTTTTACGACCCGATGTTAGATATGATGGAGCAGTCTGTGGCTCAAAAGTTTATGTCGCCCAACGTCCATAAGCTGTACAGCGTGGCAAACTCGATTGACGAGGTCTGGGAGCAGCTTGAGAGCTACAAGGCGTTCTCATATAACAAATACTCCTGATCAGGTGAGCGATATGGATATGTGTGAACGCTGCGCGCATTACGTTTCCGACGATGAGTTCGGCGACTACTGCGACATTAATCTCGATGAGGACGAAATGGAAAAGTTCCTCACTCAAAATATGAAAACCTGCCATTATTTTCAGCTTGACGATGAATACGGCATTGTAAGAAAACAGAACTGAATATGCAAAAGGGCGCGCTGCTTGGCACGTCCTTTACTTTATTTGTTATCAATTTGTTTTATCGCCCTGCACGGATTTCCCGCCGCAAAGGTGTTTGGCGGTATATCGCGCGTAACTACGCTGCCTGCTCCTATAACGCAGCCCTCGCCGATTGTAACGCCGGCGCAGATTACAACATTCGAGGCAATCCAGCAGCTGTCGCCTATGGTAACAGGCTTGGCATATTCGTCGCAGATAATGTCGCCGTTTTCATTCGGGTGAGGGTTCCGCTGTGCAGCCTTCATCGGGTGAACGGGAGTGGCAACCATGCAGTTAGGACCGAAGAACACATTGTTCCCGATTTTTACGGGGCAGCAGTCAAGCACAGTAAGGTTGAAGTTAGCGTAGCAGCCTTCGCCGAAGGTGGTAAAAACACCGTAATCAAACTGAATAGGCCCCTGAAGATACAGGTGCTCGGGAAGCTTTCCGCCGAGCAGCTTCCGCAAAATATCCTCGCGCGCCTCGGTTTCGTCCTCATATAAATCGTTGTAGTCCTTGCAGAGCTTATGAGCGGTTTTTCTAAGAGCCGCAAGCTCGCTATCTGACGCGTCATAAAGCTGTCCTGACAGCATTTTTTCTTTTTCTGTCATAATATCACTCCACTGTTACGGTTATTTCCTTTTTTACGCTGCGGTTCAGCACGTCGGTCGCCGAATATGTCACCTTGTATTTGCCGGGAACATAGGTGTTGGGATTTCCTATGATCTCCATTTTTTCGGTGATGTCGTTGGAGCAGGTGTCGAGCGCGGTCACGCCGTCAGCCTTGTCAAAGCTGTCGCCCGCCTTTATTGTAATATCCTTCGCGCCGATTATCTGCGGCATTTTTTTATTGTAGGGGTTCTTTGAGTCGTTGTCGGTGGGGTCCCAGCCAACGGTGAAGTCGCTGAGCAGAATAGCCGAGGGCTTTCCGAGCGGACCGGGATTATCGTTGTCGTAGATGACTACAGCCGTATTGTCGGCGCAGTTGTCATAAACCCATTTGCAGTCGCCGGCAGACAGGCGAACACAGCCCATTGAGCCGGGCGAGCCGAGCTTGTTGTATTCATCGCTTTTAAGCGAGTTTTTTGAAATATCGCTGTAGGGCACGCTGTGGAACAGGTAATCGCCGTAAAACTGGCACGCGTACTGTCCGAACGATTCCTTTACAAGCGCCTGCCATTCGCAGCGGTACTGGATATTGTATATGCCGAGCACGGTGCTGTTATCCTTTCCGCAGGAGCAAACCATAGCGCGGACGGGCACGGTGTATTTTCCTTCGCTGTCATATGTATATACGGTAACGCAGTTTTGGCTGCGGTTGACCATTATCTGATAAGGGAGCTTCTTTTTGCTTTTATTTGCGAGGTTCTTTTTAAGAATGTCCTGATTCGCCGTGTAGGCGGTTGAGAACCTGTCCGCTTCCGCCTGCTTTTCGGGAGCGCTGACGGTAATATTGAACTTTACACTGTCGCCGTTAGCCAGATTTGCGGTGACGCAGGCGCTGCCCTGTTTAAGTGCGTCGATCCTGCCGCCGCCTTCTACGGTTACGACCTCCTCGTCGTCGCTTTTCCATTTTGTGGCGCTTTGCCTGTAACCGTTATCGGTTTCAAGTACAGCCGCCTCGCCCTCGGAGATAGTGACGCTCTGCTCTTTGACCGTTGAGGAGTTCTCATGCGCTCCGACGGAAGAAGGGGATAAAATCTCGCTGAAAATCATAAAGCCGAATGTGCAGCATAAAATTACGCATACACATATAGCGGCGATATAAGCTTTTTTCAACGCGTAAACCCCCTTTCCGTTAGGATGTAATATAGTGACAAAACTTCTAAAGGTTACAAAATTTTAACTATTATTACTATTATAGCGATTTTTTTAAAAAATAGCAAGTGTTTTTGTATTTTTTTTGGATGAAAAATTGTAAAAGGTCGCAAAATATGATATACTGAAGCCGGTGAGAATTATGGCACATCCGTTAAAACACTTTAAAATCATTACAAAACACAGACACATAGTTATTGCGCACTGCGCCAAAGCGGGGATCCTTTGGCAGGGATTGAGGCATGACCTGTCAAAATACAGCCCGACCGAGTTTATCCCGGGCGCGAAGTACTATCAGGGCGACCGCAGTCCAAACGAAATGGAGCGCGAGCTTTACGGGTATTCGCGAGCGTGGCTCCATCACAAGGGCAGGAACCGCCACCACTACGAGTTTTGGAACGACTACAACCCCAAAACAAGGCGCCCCGAGCCTGTCGAGATGCCGCTCAGGTACGTTATCGAGATGTTCTGTGACAGGGTTGCCGCAAGCAAGATATATAACGGCGAAAAATACACCGACGCCGACTCTTACACCTACTTTCTGCGCATCAAGGGCAAGCACAGAATGCACGAAAACACCGAGGCGCTGCTTGAAAAGCTGCTTGTGATGCTGCGCGATGAGGGAGAGGAAAAGACCTTTGCGTATATCCGCGGACTGCTAAAGGAGAAAAAACATGGCTGAAACCTCGCGCATAGTTCATCCTATACCGCCGCTTTATGATGAAAACTCAACGGTGCTTATTCTCGGCAGCTTTCCGTCGGTAAAATCAAGGGAAGCTATGTTCTTTTACGGTCATCCGCAAAACCGTTTCTGGCCGCTTTTGGCGAGGCTGTTTAACGAGGAAGCGCCGGATACGGTCGAGGAGAAAAAGCGCCTTGCGCTCGGTCACCGTATAGCGCTGTGGGATACTATCCGCTCCTGCACCATTACAGGCTCGTCCGACAGCTCGATAAGGGACGTTGTTCCGAACGACCTGAGCGTGATAATAAACAGCAGCCGCGTAAAAACCGTTTACTGCAACGGAGCGGCGTCGTATAAGCTTTATCAAAAATACATCTACCCTATAAACAAAATAAAGGCGGAAAAGCTCCCGTCGACCAGCCCCGCGAACGCCGCGTGGTCAATGGAACGTCTGGAAAAGGCGTGGAGCGTTATCCGCGGTGAATAAAAAGAGGATGGACTCATGCTTGAAGGAGCAGAGAGCCATCCTCTTTTGAATTTGAAACAGTTAATTGCGTTTGCGTTTTACATCTATGACAGCAAGCTCAAACCAGAAGGTGCTGCCTTTGCCGTAGGTGCTTCTTACGCCGTAGCGGGCGTTGTGGGCGTCAAGGATCGACTTTACTATCGAAAGCCCAAGTCCCGAGCCTATTACGCCGCGCCTGTGCTCCTTGTCGACCTTATAATATCTTTCCCATATATAGGGCAGCTTGTCGGCAGGTATACCCTCGCCGTGGTCGGTCACCTCTATACGCACGCGTCTGTCGAACAGCTTCTGGGTTATAATAACGGTTTTATCCTTACCCGCATGATTGACAGCGTTGTTTACCAGGTTGTAAATAACCTGCGATATCCTAAGCTCGTCGGCGTTTACATATATATCCTCAGAGCTGTCAAACGAAATGTTAAAGCCGTCCTGTTCAACAAGCTTTGAGTAGCGTCCCAGAATGCCGCTGACACTGTCGGTAAGGCAGAATTCCTTTTTCTCCGCCTGAAGCGCGCCCGACTGCAGCTTTGACAGGTCGAGCAGGTCGTTTACAAGCGTTGAAAGGCGTGTAGCCTCGTCGATTATGATCTGGATATTTTCGGCGTTGTTCTCGCCCGGAAGGTCGCGCATCACCTCGCCGTAGCCCGTTATCATCGTAAGCGGAGTGCGCAGATCGTGCGAAATATTGGCTATAAGCTCCTGCTGCAGCTTTTCGGTAGCCGCAAGCTCGGTCTTGGCGTAGTTTAGGGTTTCGTTGAGCTCCTCGACCTCGCGGTAGCCCTTTGCGTTAAATTCCACCTTGTAATTCTTTTTTGCAAGCTGTTTTGAAGCTTTGTTGGTGTTGGCTATGGGCTTGGCTATCCTTCGGCTCGCGTAAACCGAGAAAACGACCGAAAGCAGTATAAACACTACCGAAACAAGCAAAAGCTGATTGCGGATAACGTCGATAGTGGTGTTCAGCGGAGTGATAGACGAGGTTATTACCAAAAACGTTCTTCGCCCGTCGTTTCGGTCTATTATGTAGGTATAAACAAGGCTTTCGTTTTCAGCCGCGTTCAGCTGGTGGATCTGTGTGTTTACGCTGTCGGCGCTGGCAACTGAGCTGTTGAATATTTCCCTGCGCATTTTACTGATATCCTCGGCGTTGTTTGATTCGGTAAAGCTCATCTTTCCGCCGTTGTCAACGGTGTTTTCATAGTATCTTAGGATATCAGAGTTTTCGATATAAAGTTTCACCGCGGGGTTCTCGTAGGAGCATTCGCGCTCCTTCTGCGGTCTGCCGCCTCCTACGCTGTACAGATAGACCGACAGAGCGTTGTCGCTTGCCGCACTGTCTATAGTAGCCCAAACATTTTTGCTGTATTGAACGGATTTGACTATCTTAGAGGCGCACTTGTCGACCTTCATCGTCATTGACATTGTGTAAAGCGGTTTTAAAAAGAAGGACTGGAATACCCACAGAATCACAAGTATAATGGTGCCGAACACCAAAAAGTAACCCAAAAGCTTGGTGCGCAGAGAAACCTTTTTTCTTTTATACCGTTTCAAATCTGTAGCCCACTCCTCTTAGAGTAACGATGCAGTTGCTGTACTCGCCAAGGCTTTTGCGCAGCAGCTTAATATGAGTGTCAAGGGTGCGCTCGTCGCCGAAGAAGTCGTAGCCCCATACCTCGCTTATAAGGCTTTCACGGGTAAGGGCAAGCCCCTTGTTGCGCACCATGTAAAAGAACAGGTCGTATTCCTTCGGAGTCATCTCGGCGCGTTTGCCGTCGATAGTGACCGTGCGAGCCGAGAAGTTGACTTCAAGTCCCTTGTATGTGAACACATCGTTTTTCTGAGCGTCGTCGCTTTTGCCCGAGCGCTTGATGACCGCGCCTACGCGCAGCATAAGCTCCTTGGGAGAGAAGGGCTTTACAACGTAGTCGTCGCTTCCAAGCTCAAAACCGTGGATCTTATCGTATTCTTCGCCTCTTGCCGAGAGCATTATAATAGGCGTGTCGCGGAACTTGCGTATCTCGCGGCATGCAGAAAAGCCGTCAAGCTCGGGCATCATAACGTCCATTATTATAAGGTCGAACTCCTTTTGGCGGCAGATACGAATAGCCTCCATGCCGTCGGTAGCCTCGTCCACCTCGTAGCCCTCAAACTCGGCGTATTTGCGAATGATCTGGCGTATCCTGAATTCGTCGTCTACTACAAGAATTTTGCTCATATATATCATCCTTTATATTATTCGATACTTTATTATAACACATAATAAAAAAGATTGAAATACCTCTGAAAAAATATTATAATATATCTGTGATAATAATATTACGGTAATCTGAAAATATCCTGAAAGGGTGGATTTTATGGAAACAAGGCAGATAAACGCTGCCGAAATCACAGCGGCGGTAAAAAAGCTTTTCATGGACTGCAACTACTTTATAGGCAAAGACATTATGTGCTCGCTTGAAAAGGCGCTCGGGACAGAGGACAGCCCCGTGGCCAAAAGCGTGCTCTCGCAAATCATCGAGAATGACAAAATAGCTGCTGCGGAGGAGATACCTCTTTGTCAGGACACAGGCATGGCAGTGCTTTTTGTCGAGTACGGCGACAAGGTCACGGTTTCAAACGGCAGCTTTGAGGACGCCGTTCAGCAGGGCGTGCGCGAGGCTTACGATGAGGGCTATCTGCGAAAAAGCGTTGTAAGCGACCCCGTTTTTGACAGGGTGAACACTCGCGACAATACGCCGGCGATAATACATACAAAGGTCGTCAGCGGAGATAAAATCAGAATTACCGCGGGCGGCAAGGGCTTCGGCAGCGAAAACATGTCCGCAATAAAAATGCTGACTCCTGCTTACGGAGTTGAGGGCGTAAAGCAGTTTGTCCTCGATACCGTAAGGGCGGCAGGCCCCAATCCCTGTCCGCCTATCGTTGTGGGAGTGGGGATCGGCGGAACCTTTGAGCGCGCGGCTCAGCTTGCCAAAAAAGCCACCTTCCGCGCTATCGATACCCGTAACAGCGATCCCAGATATGCCGAAATGGAGGACGAGCTGCTGAAAAAAATCAATGAAATGGGCTTTGGCCCCGCCGGCTTGGGCGGCAAAACGACCGCTCTGGGCGTAAATATTGAGACCTCGCCCACACACATCGCGGGCATGCCGGTTGCGGTA
Source organism: uncultured Ruminococcus sp. (assembly GCA_964629925.1). Lineage (GTDB taxonomy): Bacteria > Bacillota > Clostridia > Oscillospirales > Acutalibacteraceae > Ruminococcoides. The sequence continues at coordinate 101 of CAZVSQ010000055.1, read as the reverse complement.
AACATTTGCTGCCACGCGGCGCGCCATGCAAGCACTGAGATATAGGAGGGTATTATGACTAAAAAAATCACACTGCCGATAACCGACGAGGATATAAATAG
>CAZVSQ010000054.1:0-10075 GCA_964629925.1 uncultured Ruminococcus sp. | reverse complement strand
TATCGTTATTTTTCTTTTTGTGCAATATTTATTTTTTAAACAAGGTCTAGTATAAAAAGATTTTTTTCGGCGGATTTGTCTATATCAAAAGCCGTGTCAGAGCAGTATTCGCCGCCTGACACGGCTTTGGTTCCGGTAAACCAATTTAGTTTTGTTGATTACCTTTACTGTCTGTTCCACTTGTATTTGGCATATTCGGCAGCGTCATATTCTGTCCGGATGAACCTTTGTTTTCTTTTCCCATATCGTGAGTTCCCATATCGCTGATTGTAACAGACGAAGCGTCGACCTTTTCGGAATCCTTTTGCTCTGTTGTTTTAGTTGACAATGTTCCGTCAAGCTGTTTGCGAATGCTTTCGGCGCGCAGACTGCAAAAATCCTTCAAGGTTTCATATGCAGTCTTGAACTGCTCCGCGTTGTAGAAAGCGGAGGTATCCTTCTCGACATATGGCAGTATCATATTATAGATACGGTCTGCCTCTGCGTCAAAATCGCCCGACTCAAAGTATTTAAGGAGCTCGCTGTAAACGCTGTGATACTGCTCGATATACTTTTCATCCGAAGCGATCCAGCTCCACATCGGACGATCGCTTTCCTGAGAACCGCTCAAAGGTGTGTCGATACCCGTGTTTACCAATGAGGTCGCGTTTGATGAACCGTTTTCGGTATCGCCCGGCTTGCCTCCCTGTTCTCCGCCGAAGGCTCCGAACGCGAGGTTATAGTCCCACGGCAGCATACTCAGCTTGCCGTTATTTTCATAAAGATAATAGTTGTGCAGCATATTGCCTGTGTAGCTGTCATAATTCAGCACAAAATTGTGCGCTGCAAAATACAGTATAACCTCGTCTGTATCGATATATTTCTCAATATCATTACCCTGGGAGAGTGCTTTCAGCGCAGTGATAACACGCTGTTTGCTTTCATCGTCGGCGTCGGTCTCGGCGTTATCAAAGATGTCGGAATAGCTGTCGGCGTTATCATCCGTGTATTTCAGATCCGCTCCCGATGCATTGGAACCGAATCCGCCTCCGCCCTGCGGCATATCGGGAGGCGTTGCACCATCAGGCATTGATGGCATCTCGGCACCTTCGGGCATAGTCGGCATTTCGCCGTTAGCTGAGTTGTTCGGATCAAAGCCGTTGGGCGGCGTCATTCCTCCGCTCGGCGGTTCGTGTATGTCGCCGTTCATACCGCCGTTCGGTATTTGAGGCGGTTGGTTATTTTGTGAGCCCGAGGTGTTGTTTTCGCCTTGAGATGGCAAGCTGCTGCTCTGAAGCTCGGAGTTGTTCTGTCCGTTTTGAGAGGATTCAGCACCGTTAGGCGGAGCTTGACGGTCGCCGTTGTTATCATTCGGCTGACCGCCGCCCTTCGCCATATTTTTAAACTGCTCTGTTTCGGGCTTATAAAGCTCGCCCTCACCGTTGTGCGTGCGGTCAAGATAGCTCTCGCTTACGTCCTCGATCGCGAGATACAAGCCGTGATCCTCACCGTTAATCTTAAGACACGCATAGCTGACCAGCGGTGATTCCACGCCCGCCTGACGAAAGATCTCGTAGCTGAGATAATCCTTCATATAGGTCGCGTCGGCATAGATATTGTTGAGGCTGAGCTTGTTCAGCCCGTAGTAGGTCTGACCATCAACATACTTGCCGAAATTCACCTTGAAGCTGTATCGGTCGCTGTTTTCATCCTCCGCAACAGCGGTAAGGCTGGTGTTGCCCTTTGTTGCAAAGGATACATCCTTGACGGTCTCACCGTCGATGGTGATGTCCGTTTTGTATTTGGTTTTGGCAGTCGGATTGGCTTTCAGGTCTGCCAAATCCTCAGCTGTTATCGTGATATTGATCTCGTGGACGCTGCCCGTATCAAAAAGCTTTCCGGCATAACCCGCCTCCGTTGTTTTTGCTTCATCGGACGTGCTGCTGTTGCCGGAAGAACTTCCGAAGCCGCTGCACGCTGCAAGCGGCAAGCATATTGCCAAAGCTAATATAGCGCATAATAATTTGACAGGCAGTGACAGATTTCTTTTCATATTGATTTCTCCTCCTGTTTTTTGATTATGGTAGATCGGAAAATGAATTTCGCGTGATTAAAAATAAGTACTTTATGAAAAATGTTTTGTTATCCAAATAATACTATCCAAAGCTTAAATAATACTTAAAGAATCACCATCAATAAGAAAGACTATTTACCTAAAGCGCACACTACGAAAGAAACCCGTATAAAACCTGATAAAATAAACAATCGTCTATTGAGTCCAAATTTTGGGGTTCGGATTTCAATAGACGATTCAGATGTCCTTGCCGTACAAAAAAGATTTTTTTCGACGGATATGCGTCAGGGACTTGAACCCCCGAAACAGGACAATTATTTTCAGAACCGCCGACAAAAAACAAAGTATCTGCGTTTCCTGATTCAAAGATTAAAGAATTGTGAACAACGAATAATACACCAGTAAACATCGGAAGGGTGTACTGATTATAAATCATTCACTGTTCATTGAGCCTCACGTTAGTGAGGCGTTTCTGGCTAAAGCTGTAACAGTTGATACAATGAGCTTTGGTGCGCCTACTTAAGTCGTTCAGGGTGGTATCATATAGCACTTGAGGTTGATTGCGTAGAACTCTTCATGTGAGTAAATTACAGCTCCTGCTTCGCGTAGTGTGAGTCTTTTCAATGCTTCGGCAAGGTGCAGATGATTTGCAGTCTGTCATTATCAACGGTCTTTGCTTTGATCGTACCGCCGTGCTTTTCGGTGATGGCACGGGCGATGGAAAGACCGATACCGAAGCCGCTGTTTTCTTCCTTTGAACGTGATTCGTCACCACGGTAAAAGCGGTCGAAGAGGTGAGTCAGTGCGTCCTCGCTAAGTGGCTCTTTCATCGCGTTCTCGGTTGTGAATACAACGCTCTTTCCCGATTGTGTAAGGGAGATTTGGATATCACTATCCTCGGGCGCGTGCTTGACGGCGTTTTCGCAGAGGGTGCTTATAAGCCTTCTTAACGCAGCCTCGTCGCCGCTGACTTTGATATCATCCTCTATATTCAGCATCAAATTCTTGCCGTTGAACTCCGCCATACCCTCAAACGGAGCGGCGACGTCCTGCACGGCTTTTGAGAGATCGACAACGCTCTTTTCAAGGTGAGAATCCGTTTCATCCATACGCGAGAGGTAAACCAATTCATTCACCAGCTTGCGCATATTGGCGACCTGCTTTTGTGTTCCTTGCACCCACTCATTGGCGCCTATATCCATTGAAAGCACGTCCATATTGGCGGAAATGACCGTCAGCGGCGTTTTGAGCTCGTGACCGGCGTCGGTGATGAACCGCTTTTGCTGTTCGATACTCTCCATCATCGGCTTTATCGCGCGTTTGCTTAAAAGCGCGACCAACAGCAGCGACAAAAGAACGCCCGTGACGCACGCTCCCAGCGAAATGAGCGCAAGAGAGATCACACCTGCTTTTTTTGACTCACAGTTCAAAAAGATTGCCGCACGCGAGCCGTCGTTCTTATCGGTCACACGATAAACGTAATTACCTGTGTAACCTGAATCAGCGTTTGAAGACAACACGTCCTCTGCAATTTCAAGCAGCTCTTCCTGTGAATATTCGGTTTCCTTTGAACCCGCGCCAAGTACGAGTTCTCCGTCGGTGTTTTGTATCGCAATAAAGTATCTCGATTCCTCAAGTCTTGTATTCATGTGATGATTATTGCCTTTTTCGCGCTTTTGCAGAGCAAAAGAATCATCGTCATTACCTTGCTGAAAATCCGCTTTATCTTGCTTTTTCTGCACGTTGGCAATTTCGTTTTCAACAATATAATCCAGCGTTTCGTTAAGCTCGTTGGTCGTGTCGATAAAATAAACCACGTTGATAGCGCCTGCCACAAGCAGCATCGCTAGTGACAACGCGAGCAGGGCGATCCCGATAAACTTTTTTCTGATTTGCTTCATCATAGCGTATTCTCCAGTGAATAGCCGACGCCGCGGACGGCTTTGATCTTGGCGTGTGCGCCGAGCTCGCTCAGCTTTTTGCGCAGGAATGAGATATTGACCCATACGACGTTGATCTCACTGTCGCTGTCCCAACCCCAAATGCGCTCCATTATTTGATCGATACTGAGAACCGCGCCCGGGTGCTCAACGAGCATTTCCATCAGTTGGAACGCCTTGTTGTTCAGCCGAACGCTTTTTCCGTTGCAGGTGATGGACATAGCGGATTTGTCTAGCTCGATATCGGCAAATCGGATCACGTCGTGCTTGTAATCTTCCTTGCGCCTGAGCATAGCGCGGATACGCGCGAGCAGCTCCGAGGCAGCGAAGGGTTTCGGCAGATAATCGTCCGCTCCGGTGTCGAGTCCCTTTACTCTGTCGTCAACAGAATCGCGCGCGGTGAGTATGAGCACGGGCTCAGAGAAGCCCTTTGCGCGCATTTGCGTAAGCACCTCAATACCGCTGAGCTTGGGCATCATCCAGTCAAGGATAACACCGTCGTACTCGCCCGATTCAATATAATCTATCGCGTCCTGCCCATTGAAAACTACGTCGACCGAATATCCCGAACGCTCCAACAGCGTTTTGACTGCCTTTGAAATATCGCGGTCATCCTCGGCAAAGAGTAAACGCATTTGTATCACCTCCGTGTTTAGTGATTAGTGGTTAGTTGTTTGCCTTAGTTTGTCTGTTAATGTCTCACTGAAAGCTAACCACTAATCACTAACCGCTTAATTCAATTATACCATAACAGAGAAACCACCGCAAGAATCAAAAACAAAATATATACGCCTAATTGGATCCACGGCATTGCTTTGCCAAGCTGTTTGCGGATCTTTCCGCTGAGGACGCCCGACAGTCCGAATATCACCAGCATGGGCGACAGCGAGCTTGCGAGCGCAAATACCGCGCCGAGAAGAACGGCACCCGGCAGTGACAGCGTGATCGCGTAGCCTGCCACCATCAGCAGCGGCGCACAGGGATAAGCGCCGTAGGCAAGCCCGACTGTAAAGGACGGTATCAGCCGCGATTTGTTATCGGAATGGCATTTGCCGCCGCATTTCGCGCAGGTCTGCCTGCGGCTTCTAAACCACCGCCAGATCAAAAACAGCGCCGAAGCGAGCATGACCCACGAAACGGCGTGATGCAGATTGAAGCTGCCGATATAACCGTTTTCGTCAATGAACACCTTGCTGATCACAGAGCATAGCGCGGTGATGGAACAGACAGCGAGGATTTTTCCGAAGAAATAACCGCCGACGTGCTTTAGAGACGATTTGAAGCCGCCTCCCTCGGTGAGGATATAGACCGCCAAAAATGACGAAGCCGACGAGCCGCAGCAGGTGCCGCAGCCTAAACCGACAGATACGGAAGCCGCCAATGCTTCTGCCAACATACGCTCAACCCCTTTCGCTTGCGAGCAGCGCCGCGCCGATCGCTCCATTAAACTGCGGATGATCCGCCACGAATACGTCGCGCATAAGCTCATCCTCAAATGCTTTTCTCAGTCCTATATTCAACGCGCCGCCGCCCGTCATCAAGACGTCGCCGTTCTTCTCGCTCTTTTTCATCATCTTGATAATGCGCTTCGCCATCGACAGGTGCATACCCGAGAGAATGTCACGGCGGTCGTATTTGCGCGCGATCAGCGAGACGACCTCCGACTGCGCGAACACCACACAGGTGCTGTTGATGTCGCAGGGCGCGGTGCTTTCCAGAGAAAGAGGTCTCACTTGGTCGATGGTGGTTTCGAGTATCTGCGCGATAACCTCCATGAATTTGCCCGTACCTGCGGCGCATTTGTCGTTCATACTGAAATTCTTGACGGAATAATTCGCGTCGAGGTAGATGATCTTGCTGTCCTGACCGCCGATATCAACGATCATTCCCGGGCGGTATTCGCGCGGAGCCGTCACACGAACGCCGTAAGCGTGAGCGGTGATCTCGCTGACGTCGTCGTCGGCCACCTCTCATATTTTTCGGCTGTAGCCTGTCGCCATTGTATAATCGACGCGGTTCACGCCGATATCGGAAAGTAGCCTTGCAAGCAGCCGCTTTGCCGCGCCGTTGTTGTCGATGCCCGTGTTTGTAACGCCTGTGCGTAGCACACGCCTGTGTTCGTCAATCAAAGCAGCTTTCAGATAGGTAGAGCCGCCGTCCAGTCCTGCGTATATTCTCATCGTTTTACCTCCCGTATTTTATCAGCTCGATGAACGCTTCCACGCGAATACGGAGTTGTTCAACGTCTTCTTCGTTGTAGTCGCTTTCCACGCGGATGATCGGCACGCCGAGCTTGCCCATTTCTTCCTCTAACACCTGATACTCGTAGTCGTATACCAGACAGCCGCGCAGAACGTGATAGATAACGCCCTGAACCTTGTAGTCCTCAAGCATCTGCATAATTCTGTAAACCCTGCGCTTGTTGTCAGTAAAAGTCGGGCAGGTGCAGGGGCGTGTGCTTTTGTTGGCAAGCGCGCGCATAATGCCGTCGGTGCTTTGGTCGGCGATTGCGGGCGGGTCGTATGCGCCTCGCTCACCCATGCAGGTCTCGTCAGCCACCAACGCGCCGCCCATTTCCTCGATCAGCAGAGGAAGCTTGAAGTTCGGGAAAACGATCGGCGAACCCGTCACCAAAATGCGCGGGCGGTTTTCCTTGGAAGCCATTTCGTTGCGTTTAATACGCCGCTCCATTTCGTCACAGAGCGCGCGCATATATTTCGTCCAGATGGAAACGTGTGTGTAGCTCAAGGCGTTCAGCGCCGCTAAATAGTGCGTTCCCTTGATGACAAGAGGAGCCATGCGGCGCAGCTCGATGAAGCGCGACAGCTCGTATTGCGCCGAGGCGGTCAAGCCGCACGCCCACGACAGCCGCTCGTAGCTGAGTTGTTTGCCGGTTATATGTGTCAGCTCATCGCTGAATAGATAGAGTTCTTTGACATAATGCTCCATATCCTCGTCACGGTCACGCCCTGTGGGAACGTGGAGCGTGACTGTTTTGCGGCGTTCGCCCAAATAGCCTGCCAGCTTCTTCTTGCAGTCGCAGGTGATCGGCACCGCCATCATCTGACACTCCTGATACACGGGCATAACGCCGATGCTTTCAAAGCCCATGACCGCCTTGACAAGCGGACAAGCGTCGCGCGGCGCGATGTCGTCTCCGATGTTGAAGGCGGTGTAGCTGCCGCCGCAGAGCTTGACGGGCATTGCACCCGCCGCGTAGATCAGTTCCGGCGGAATCATTACGCAGTAGGTGCCGACCGACGGCGTGCCCTCGGGCTTGACCGCGCCCTGCATGTCCACAAACACGTGCTTCAAAACATTCAAAAACGGGTCGAGCGCGTCGGGCTTGTGCGGCAGCTCGTCGATTTTGCGGAGATATTTCACGGACGTCGCCGCGCTTTTGTTGAGGAACCGCTGTTTTCGGCGTTCCTCGGGTGTTCCCTGTCTGCTGTTATCCATTCAAATCTTCCTTTCCGCTGAACGGCGCGTATTTGTCCTTCGGTGCGTACTGCTTCATAAATTTCATACGGTCGGCATTGTATATCTTCTTGCCGCAGAAGGTGATTGCCAGCGCGTTGTTTTCGGGACAGCGGCGCACACATTCTCCGCACATGATGCAATCCGAGGTCGTTACATCGATTTTTTTGATGTCCTTACCCTCGCGCTCGGTGAAGATGGACTTGATACCCATCGGGCAGGCTTCATAACATGCGCCGCATTCGGTGCAGGCAACCGCGTTCTTCTTTAACTTAAAAAGCGAAATCTTGTGCGTGAGTCCGAGAATGAAACCCAGCGGACAGACATTGCAGAAACACCTGCGCTTGAAAAACCCGCTGACGAGCACGATCACCATAATGAATCCGCTCAGTCCTAAGCTCAACTTGAAGCCTGCCAAAGCCGGTGACAGTGCCGCAGCGGGACAAAAGTCGCAAAAGTTACCACCGACAAAGCCGATACCGAGGAAGATTATCAGTACGACCCACTTCACTAAGCGGAGGACGGAATATATTCTTTCGTTGAGTGCGATCCCCTCGATATGCAGGGCTTGTCTTGCTTCGTGGGCGACGTCCTGAATGAAGCCCAGCGGACAGACAAAACCGCACAGCACGCGTCCGAGCAAGACCGCGCAGACGATGAAGGTGCCAAAGAAGGCGAGTATATCCTGCCAGCCCTCAGCGAACAATGCGTCCGGATGGCTGAAATAGAAACACCCGGCATTGGTGAGCTGATCGAGGTTATACGGACAGGCGAAGACGGGAAGCTGAACGTTGGTGAACGACGTTCCGAACAAGCGGCCGCCGAAGATTAGCAGCGCAAAGCTGAGTATCATAATGATCCAGCGGACGGTTTCAAAGCCAAACACAAAGCGCTTTTTCCGCTTATCCCTTGCCATTACGCCCGTTTTACCGACGGGCAGCTTTTCTTTTTTGTAGAGCAACTTTCGCAGAAGCACGTCCAAAGCGATGCAAACGGCTGACACCAAAAGAATGATACCAAACGGCAGCATAGCGGAAAACCATCCTGGACTGAAAAGCGTAGCTCCCGTATCCTGATATTCATAATCGTCAAATTGAAAAAACGTAATGTCAGCCGCAAAATACGCCGCTGCGCAAATGGAAATAGTAAAAACTGCAAACAGGATTTTGCTTATTACTTTTTTCTTCATATGCCCTCCTAAGCTGTTCGCTTGCGCTTATTCTTCACTATTTTTCTCTGCGTCAGCATTTCGCCAAACGCTTCCATACGTATTCTCAACTGTTCCATATCCTGATACTGATAGTCGGTTTCCAAACGGAATACGGGAATATCGAGCTCCTCCGCGGCCTTTTCGATGCGCGGCAGCTCAAAATCATATTCGATTTGACCCTTGAGGATATGGCATACAATACCGTCGGGATGAAGCTGCCTGACAAGGTGCCGGAAGTAGGAATATAAGCCCTCGTTGCTCACCCTTGCGCCCGAGGCGATCATTTTCAAATGCGTTTGGGCGATCTGCTGAATCAGGTTATCGGCTTTTATAAACGCTCCTGTTTTCGGGATTGCAACAGACGCTCCCAGCGAAAGGCTGTCGGCTACTGCTGCGATATCCATTCCCGCCGACAAAATCAGCTCCGGCACCTTGAAATTCGGAAAAACGACAGGCGAGCCGAGGATCAACACCTTCGGTTTATCCTTTTTCGGGAAAGCGTACCGCCTGCAAAGCTGCTCCAATTCATTACCAAGCGCGGCGATATGCGCGCCCCATTCGTCCAAATCGTCAGCGAAATACATACACTGATTTGCCAAAAGCACCGCTTCGTCAGTGATCACGTTGCCGGATGAGAGCGCCGTTGCCAAAAACCGCTGCCGCTGATGACGAGCGTTTGCGACACGCTTCACGGCACGTTTCAGGTTACCGCCGGTGAAGTGTTTCCTTGTATGCCTGCCGATTTTCTCCGCAAGCTCCGTTAACTGTTCCGTGTAGTAATGAACAGCGTTCGAAGATCGGTTCGGAGGAATATCCAATGCGGCGACATTTCTGCCGTTGTTTTGCAAAACGGAGACCAGCTTGCTCCTGATGTCGGAGGAAACCACCGTAACAATCAGGGCGTTTTCGGTCAGGTCAAATTCCGGATTGATTAGCCAGCCCAGAGAGGAACGGCTGAACGGATCGGTATCTCTCGGCGTTAGTTCATCCGCCCAATGCGCCGTGCCGAGGCTTCCGCCCAACACATAAAACGGATCGTCGCATACCGAGTACAATATTTCGGCGGGGATATCGTCGCCGAGCACGATCAATCGCGCCTTTCTGCTGTTCAGATAATCCTTGTTGAACCGCTGTAACGCCGCTTCCAAAAACCATCTGAGCTGCGTCAAATGCTTGATTTCCTTATATATTCTGTTCAGCGTTTCCAACGCCTCATTCAAAAAGGCGTTATGCTCCGTAGGTTTCATAATACTCCACCGTCGCGCTTTCTGCTTTTGCGCGTCCTTTCATACATCTTGGGCTGACAAGCGAGCAGTTGTGACGACAGCCGCCGCAAATCATTGTTGAGAGGAATTGGCTGAGCGTGGGTACGTCGCCGCCGGATTCGTTTTGCTG
>CAZVSQ010000053.1:0-10233 GCA_964629925.1 uncultured Ruminococcus sp. | reverse complement strand
GACACTAATTTTTTGTTTTGGGTACTAATACTAATCCTTGATTAAAGCTTTAATCAAGGATTAGTATAAAAAATCCCTACGTCAAAAATGACATAGGGACGAATAAATCCGCGGTACCACCCTTATTCTCACCGTGCGGTGACGGTAAGCTCTCGGCGCGTATAACGGCGCGTGCCGTCGCTCCTTACTAAGGTTCGGGAGCGCCACTCGGGAGTGAACTTCACACAAAGCCGCCGTAACGCGCTTTCAGCCGCCGACGCGTCTCTCTTTCAGGGCAGTGATTTTGTGCTACTCTCTCCGTCGCTGTGTTTAATACTAATATCCGATAAAAGCGTTTTAACGGAAATTAGTATTCCTTGAATATAATATCACTTATTTTTCGTTTTTGCAAGAGTTTTATTGTGCGTTTTTTATCATATTATTTATTTTATCGCGCCGTCAAGCAAGAAATACTTGATTTCTTTAAAAGATTGGTATAGAATATACGGGTATGAAAAATTCCGGACGCCGTTTTAAGCGCCGGTTAAAGAAGGTAATAATATGCTTACACTCGACAAGATCTATCACGCCTCTTATGTGCTCAAGGACGTTATCCGTCCCACGCACCTCGTAAAGGCGACCGCCATCACCGACGACTGCGAGGTTTACCTCAAGCCCGAAAATTTACAGATAACGGGCTCGTTCAAGGTGAGAGGCTCGGGCTACAAGATCTCTCAGCTCTCCGACGAGGAAAAGGAGCGCGGCGTAATCGCCTGCTCCGCGGGCAACCACGCTCAGGGCGTTGCGCTCGCCGCTACAAAATACGGAATCAAGTCTTTGATTTGCCTGCCCGACGGCGCTCCCATCTCAAAGGTAGAGGCCACAAAGGGCTACGGCGCGGACGTATGCATGGTGCCCGGCGTTTATGACGACGCCTATAACGAGGCGCTCCGTCTGCGCGACGAAAAGAACTATACATTCATCCATCCCTTCGACGACGAAAACGTTATTGCGGGACAGGGCACTATAGGCCTTGAAATATTAAACGAAATGCCCGACGTTGACGCCGTTGTAGCTGCGATCGGCGGCGGCGGGCTGCTTTCGGGCGTTGCGTGCGCCATAAAGAACCTCAACCCCAACATCAAGGTCTACGGCGTTCAGGCCGAGGGCGCTCCATCTATGGTAGAATCCATAAAGGCGGGCAAGCCCGTTCACCTCGACAAGGTTTCGACTATTGCCGACGGCATCCAGGTAAAGGAGCCGGGCGAGCATACCTTTGAATACATAAAGAAATACGTTGATGACATCGTCACCGTTTCCGACGACGAAATCGCTTCCGCTATCCTCGCGCTTATCGAGTCGCAGAAGATGGTGGCAGAGGGCGCCGGAGCGGCTCCGCTTGCTGCTGTTATGTTCAACAAGCTCCCCGCAAAGGGCAAAAAGATAGTCTGCATCGTTTCGGGCGGCAACATCGACGTAACTATCCTCAACCGCGTTATCAAGCGCGGACTGATCCGCTCCGGCAGACAGCAGACCTTGTGCATCGAGCTTCAGGATAAGCCCGGTCAGCTTGTGGCGGTGTCTAAGATAATTGCCGACCTCGGCGCGAACGTTATCTCGGTTCACCACGAGCGTGCCGGCGAGGGCACCGACGTAACGGCGGCTTACCTGAGGATCGTTCTTGAAACAAGGAACTTCGACCACGTTCAGCATATTTCCGACGCTTTGACAGGCGCGGGATTCAAATTGGTTTGATGGAGGAATAACAATGGAAAAGATTTATACAAAAAACGCTCCCGACGCTATAGGCCCTTATTCACAGGCTGTAAAGGCTAACGGACTTGTGTTCACCTCGGGACAAATCGCTATCAACCCCGAGATCGGCGACGTAGAGGCGACTACTATCGAGGCTCAGACCGAGCAGGTTTGCAAAAACCTCAAAAACGTTCTCGAGGCTGCGGGCAGCAGCCTTGACAAGGCGGTTAAGACCGTTTGCTTCCTTGCCGATATTAACGACTTTGCGGCGTTCAACGCGGTTTACGGAACCTACTTCACAAGTAAGCCCGCGCGTTCCTGCGTAGCCGTAAAAACCCTTCCCAAGAATGTTCTTGTTGAGGTCGAGGTTATCGCCGAGGCATAATTTTCCGTACAGCATTATCGGACAGACAGCAAAAACGCTGTTTGCCCGATTTTTTTCTTTTCATTTGCCGAAAACCGTGATATACTTATTTATATCATCAATTACGGAGGCGAAGCGATGTTTAAAATATCAATAAAGCAGATCGACCCTCCTCAGGAGGAGGAGATCCTTGTACAGTGCCACGAAATCAACGAGGAAGTGCTTTCGGTGGTTGAAAAGCTCAAAAGCGACGAAGCCGTTGTTCTCGCCTCGCGTGACGGCGAGGTGTTTCCCGTGCCTGCCAAGGAGATATACTACGTTGAGTCGGTCGACAACAAGACGTTTCTATACCTTAAAAAGAGCGTGTTTGACACAAAGCTGAAGCTGTATGAGATCGAGGAGCAGTGCAGGGGCACAAAGCTGTTCCGCTGTTCAAAGGCGATGATCGTAAATATAGCTAAGATCCGCTCTGTTTCTTCATCCGTTAACGGCAGACTTGAGGCAAAGCTGCAAAACGGCGAGGTCGTTATGATCTCGCGCCAGTATGTAGCGGCGTTCAAGAAGAAAATAGGAATGTGAGGTGTGATTATGAGCGAAAATTTAAAGAGCATGTTCAGAATGGTTATTATGCAGTTTTTTATTATTACCGTCTGCGCAATGTTTGTAATAGCCGCCACCAATACCCTGTTTTCGGGCGGCATGAATTACCCCATTGACGCGACGTTCCCGTGGGTCATGATGCTGACGGGACTTTTGGGAAGCCTGCCGTCGCTGCTGTTTTTCTTTAGAAACGAGCCCACAAAAAAGCAGTTCTATATTCGCGTTGTAATTCACTTTTTTGCTATCGAGGCTGTAATGCTTATCGAGGGGCGCATACTCGGCTGGTACTCTACCTTTGAATATATGCTGATAATAGCGGCAATGGTATTCGTTGTTTACGCGCTTGTTTGGGTGTTCAGCTATATTTCCGAAAAATCCTTAGCCGTCAACATCAACAAAGCCCTGCAAAATTATAACAATGACGAGGACGACAGCGAGGAATAATTTTCAACAATAATCAAAGAGGCTGCAGCACTGCAGCCTCTTTCATATTTTTATTCACTTTCGATTACGCAGACCGCGTGAGCGGAGATGCCTTCAAGCCTTCCGGTAAAACCGAGCCTTTCCTCGGTTGTCGCCTTTACGCTGACCTGAGATATGTTTATCCCGCAGCTTTCGGCGATGGTCTGCCGCATGTTGACTATATGGTCCTTTAGCTTCGGCTTCTGCGCGATAACGGTCGAGTCGATATTGCCTATCGTATAGCCGTTGTCCGATAGTATACGGCACACCTCCCTTAGCAGGAGCATGCTGTCGGCGCCCTTGTACATCTCGTCGGTATCGGGAAAGTGCTGCCCGATGTCGCCCAGAGCGGCTGCCCCAAGGAGCGCGTCCATAATCGCGTGAGCAAGCACATCGGCGTCGGAGTGACCGAGAAGCCCGTATTCGTAAGGGATCTCAACTCCGCCGAGTATAAGCTTTCTGTTTTCGGCAAAGCGGTGAACATCATAGCCGTGTCCTATTCTAATCATTTTTGCTGCCTCTTGCTTAAAATGCTCTCGGCGATAAGCACGTCGATGGGCGTAGTGAGCTTTATGTTCTCAAAGCTGCCATCAACGATAAGCACCTCGCCGCCCATTTTTTCGATAAGCGAGCAGTCGTCGGTAACGCTGTCAAGGCTGTCGGCGTCGTTTATCGCAAAGGTGTAAAGCTCCTTTTCAAACACCTGAGGAGTCTGCACAGCCCTGAGAGCCGCGCGGTCGGGTGTGTTGACGATATAGCTGTTCTCATCGGCTATCTTTATAGTATCGGTAACGGCGGTGCCTACGGTGGCGGCTCCCGTTTCAAACGCCGCCTCAACAACCGCTGTTATTTCGTCGGTGGTGATAAGCGGACGGGCGCCGTCGTGGATAGCAAGGTACTCAGCCTGGGCGTCGGCAGCGAGCATTCCGTTTTTAACACTTGCGGCGCGGCATGAACCGCCCTCTACGACCGCGCTTACCTTGTCAAAGCCCTCCGACTGAGCAAGCGCGAAGATGCGGTTGATGTCCTGAGCGCGGCTGACAACAACGATTTCATTAATAAGAGCGCATTTTTGAAAGGCGCTGAGCGTGTATGATATTGCGGGCTTTCCCAAAAGCGGAATGAACTGCTTGCTGTCGGATATGCCCATGCGGGTTGAGCCTCCCGCGGCTACAATAATAGCTGAAACAAAAGCGGACATCGTGCACCTCCGTAATATATTTGTGAAATATTCTAAATCAAATTTTATCGAGCGCCTGCTTCAAATCGGCGATAAGGTCGTCGGCGTTTTCAAGACCTACCGAAAGGCGGATAAGGTCGGGAGCAATGCCCGCCTCACGGAGCTGCTCGTCGCTGAGCTGGCGGTGAGTGTGGCTTGCGGGGTGGAGCAGACAGGTTCTCGCGTCGGCAACATGAGTTGCTATGATCATCAGTTTAAGGCTGTCCATAAAGGCTATAGCCTTATCTCTGCCGCCCTTTACCGCGAACGCCATTACGCCGCAGGAGCCGTTGGGCAGGTACTTCTCGGCGAGCTCATAGTTGTCGTCGCCCTCAAGGCTCGGATAGTGGATCCACGCAACCTTATCCTGAGATTTAAGGAACCGGGCGATTTTAAGCGCGTTTTCGCAGTGGCGGTTCATTCTTACATGCAGGCTTTCAAGGCCGTTGTTGAGGTAAAAAGCGTTCATCGGGGACTGGATAGAGCCGAGGTCGCGCATAAGCTGAGATGTTGCTTTGGTGATGTAGCCGAGCTTGCCGAACTTTTCGGCGTAAACAAGGCCGTGATAGCTTTCGTCGGGAGTTGTAAGCCCGGGGAACTTGTCTGCGTGAGCCATCCAGTCAAAGTTGCCGCTGTCAACAATAACGCCGCCTACGCTGATCGCATGGCCGTCCATATACTTGGTGGTGGAGTGCGTCACGATGTCGGCGCCGAACTCGATCGGGCGGCAGTTAACCGGTGTTGCAAAGGTGTTGTCAACAATGAGCGGCACGCCGTGAGAGTGAGCAAGACGCGCGAACTTTTCGATATCGAGCACCGAAACGGTGGGGTTTGTGATAGTCTCGCCGAATACCGCGCGGGTGTTGGGGCGGAACTCCTTGGCAAGCTCCTCCTCCGAAAGCGTCTGGTCAACAAAGGTTACATCGATTCCCATTTTCTTCATGGTAACGCCGAGCAGGTTGTATGTACCGCCGTAAATAGCGGAAGAAGCAATGATATGACTGCCTGTTTCGCAGATATTGAACAGCGCGAAGAAGTTGGCTGCCTGTCCGCTCGAGGTGAGCATTCCTGCCACGCCGCCCTCAAGAGCCGCGATTTTTGCCGCTACAGCGTCGTTTGTGGGGTTCTGCAGACGGGTGTAGAAATATCCGCTTGCTTCCAGATCAAAAAGCTTGCCCATGTCGTCGGAGGAAGCGTACTTCCATGTAGTGCTCTGGTAAATGGGGAGCTGTCTGGGTTCGCCGTTCTGAGGCTCATAGCCCGCGTGCAGGCATTTTGTTTCAACGTTCATAAATATCAATCTCCTTTAAGGTTTTTTACTTTGCAAATAATTTACTTTGTAAATAAATCTTTTATCCAGCCGGTAATAAAGTCGGTGCCGAAAATAACCGCGGCTACAATAAGGATAAAAAGAATAACCGAGATAATGCGCACAGCCTTTCGCTTGCCGTCGGGCATTTCCTCGTATTCATCGGCGGGCGCGGTCATTTCGGAGTCATCGCTGATGATCTCTTCCTCGCCCTCAAGCTTTATGGCGCCTATTCCCACGCAGAGGTCATAAGCCTTGTCGTAATCATCGGCGGCGACATAAATGTCCTGAACCGAATTATCTACGCCCGTGACCGCCTTTGCGGAAAAGTTGCGCTTTTGGGGCTTGCTGTCGTTTGGGATCCCGTTGTCTGAAAGCGCCGTGCGTATCCGCTCAAGCTCAAAGCCCGACGCGGTTATCAAAAATTTTAAAGTCTTTTCTTCCATTGTTCTCTCCTGTTTCTTTTTATACACAATTATTTTATCACAAAAAACGTCATGGGGCAATAGCTTATTGCAATTTTAACAGCCGGACAAACAACTAAGTCTGTCCGGCACACTTTGTCATATGCATTATTATACCGATCAGCAAAAAACGGGCTGGATCTGCCGCCCGTCAAGAGCCGCCTCGACGCACTCGGGTATCCTGTTAAAGTCCGCCACAAGCGAATTGGGCTTTTTAAGCGGATCGTCCTGACTCATCGGAACAAAATAGATGTTCTTTGTGTTGAGCAGCCTGCCGATATTTTGAGCCGAAGCGCCCAGCGCGTCGTTTGTGGCGGCACAGATAAGCACAGGCCTTAAAATGCGCAGGTGCGATTTTGCCGCCATTGTAACCGAAGTGTCGGTCACGCCGAGTGAAAGCTTTGCAAGCGTATTTCCCGTGCAGGGCGCAATTAGCAGCAAATCGCACATCTCCTTGGGGCCTATAGGCTCGGTTTCCACCGACGTGCTCAGCACTTTGCTGCCCGTTATCTGCTCGGCGCGCTTTGCCATTTCCTCAGCGGCGCCGAAGCGTGTGTCGGTCGTAAAGGCGTTTTGCGACATTATCGGAATGACCTTGTACCCCTCGCGCACCAGCGCGCTCATCTGTTCAAATGCCTTTGAAAAGGTGCAAAAGGAACCGCACATGGCAAATCCTATGGTTGCTTTTGTCACCGGTTTACCTCCTCGATGATTGAAAAAACTGTTTTTTTGATTATTTCTCCCGCGGATTTAGGAGAGCATTTTCCCGGCAGTCCCGGAGCGCTGTGAGCGTCTATCCCGAGCCTGCGCGCGCTCTCAAAATCCACTCCTCCGGGAAGGGAGGCAAGGTCTTTCAAAAGCGCGGTCCTGTCGGTGTTTTCAAGCAGCTTTTCGTCAAATATCAGCGACGGCACGGTGTTGAAAATAAGCTCGTAACCCCTTGCCGACTTCATTTTTTCGGTGTTTACGGCTCGATAGCCCAGTGATTCGATATAAGCTGAATCCGACGGTCTGCGCGCGCTTACGGTAACGTCGCTGCCGAGCGATTTAAGCATACGCGCAAGAACCTTGCCGATCCTGCCGAAGCCCGTCACAAGCGAGCGGCTGCCGAATATAGTTCCCTCGTACTCGCGCATGGCGATCTCAACAGCGCCCTCGGCAGTGGGAACGGCGTTAAGGACGGCAAAATCATCACGAGCCGCGTAGTCGTATACCTCTGCGTTTTCAAGCTTTGGATATACGCGCAGCAGCCGCCCGCGCATTCCGGCAAAAACAGGTTTTTTGCAAAGCGAGTCAAGCTCATCATCCGTAAAAAATATATTCTGTAAGGCGAAGGGCGCGTTGAGGCTTTTGTCGGAACGCACACACGGAAGCGGCAAAATGACCGCGTCGCCGAAAAGCGCCGCAGCCCTTACGTCGGATAAATTGGTAAAGCCCTGTCCCTTAAGCCTGTCAAAGCCCGCAAGGATCACGCCGCAGCCGTCCCGTAAAAGCGACTGGGCAAGAAAAAGCTGGCGTTTGTCGCCGCCGATGATGCCAAAAATTTTAATGCTGCTCATAAAAACACCCGCACTTGATAGTCTTGATACTCTATCATATGCGGGCGTTGATCATTTGTGAAAAGCAGAACAGGCCGCCTGCCGGCAGCCTGTTCCACGATTGTGTGTTTTATGAAAATGAATGCTCCAGAACGCAATTCATTTTGCCAAATTCACAGGAAGAAAGCGTACAACCACAAATCACAACATGTTGTGATTATTCCTCCTCCGTATGTATATTATACTGTTTTTTGCCCCGACTTTCAAGTGCAAAAAACTGAATTTGTCCTATCTCAACAGGCAAAATGACAATTTGCACAATAATAGAGTTTGAAGTTTGTGCACTATTTTTTTGATATCCCTAAGAATTGAAAGTTTTAGGATTATTAAAAAAAGCGGCGGTCAGCAAAGTGTACAAAATTTTTATTCTTAATTTAGCAAGAATTATGATGATTATAATCAGAATAATAAAGCTGAAAAATACCTGGCAAAGTCCTGACAATGACACAGTAAGCACTTTTTAAACAAAATTTCGAACGTGCGTTTGATTTGTGGGCGAAATCATGCTATAATTAAATCAGGAAGAAATTCCGCGAGGACAGCCCCGCCTCGAAAGGCACGCAAACAAAACGAATAAGGAAGGATAGCAAATGAACTATTTTGAATGGTCGAAGGAATATGAAAAAACCGCCAGGGAGCTGGACACTGTGATAGAACGTCTAAAAAAGCAGAAAAAAGGTAAGCGCGAGGGCGAAAAAAAGGAGCTCTCGGATAAGATCGCGCTTTACCGCTCATACCGCAACGAATGCGTTCAGATATCAAATCACCTTATGCAGCGTCATTTGGGGGTGGCTTAAAATGCGAGTACAGCAATTTCACTTAAACATGAAAAACCAGGACTTTTTCAACTACTATATCCACAACAAGGCAAGCTCAAACAGTGACGATATCGCCCGCAAAAAGGAGTTTTTGACAAGCGTAATAATGGACGGGCTTACACCTATGCAGCGCTACTGCATTACCGAGTACCACCTCAACGGCGTAAAGCAAAAGGATATTGCAAAAAAGCTTGGCGTAAACAGCTCAACCGTGTCAAGGCATATAACCGCAGCTACAAAAAAGCTGAAAAAGTCGACGCTGTTTTATATAGGATAAGATCCCGGCAGCAGGAGGCAGGCACAGAACTCATAATTTAGCTCCTTGGTAAAGTTTTTTATATTTTCTCTTTGTGCCGCACTCATAAAACTAATATTTCAAAACCCTCGCTCATACATTTGGGCGAGGTGTTTTTTATGTTACGAAAATTATTGTCACTTGTTTTGGCGCTTACGCTGCTTTCGTGCTCTGTGACGTTTGCCGCCGCAGAGGAAAAGGAGCTTATCTCCGCTCCGTCGGGAGTGCTGATGGAAGCAACTACAGGTAAAATTCTTTACGAGAAAAATGCGCATGAGCGGCGGTCGTGCGCCTCCATCACCAAGGTCATGACGCTGCTTCTTGTTTTTGAGGCTATGGACAGCGGCAGGCTCAAGCTGAGCGACACCGTAACCGCGTCTGAGCACGCCTCGTCAATGGGCGGCAGCGACATCTGGCTTGAAACGGGGGAGAAGATGAGCGCCGACGATATGATAAAGGCGACGGTAGTGGCAAGCGCCAACGACGCGGCGGTCGCTTTAGCCGAGCATATAAGCGGCAGCGAGGACGCCTTTGTGGCTCAGATGAACGAGCGAGCCGCTCAGCTCGGCATGAAGGAGACCGTGTTCAAAAACTGCAACGGGCTTGACGAGGACGGCCATGTCACCTCGGCTTACGACGTGGCGGTCATGTCGCGCGAGCTGATGAAGCACAAAAAAATCTTTGACTACACTTCTATCTGGCTTGACACCCTTCGCGGCGGTGAAACACAGATAGTAAACACAAACAAGCTGCTTAAAACCTACAACGGCATAACGGGGCTTAAAACAGGCACTACCGACGACGCGGGCTGCTGCATTTCGGCTACGGCTGAGCGGAACGGAATGCCGCTTATCGGCGTCGTTTTGGGGGCAGACAACGGAAAACAGCGGTTTGCCGACGCTGCGGCGCTTCTCGACTACGGCTTTGCTAATTATGCCTTAAAAGAATTAAAAATACCCGAGGATCTGCCTGAGGAGATAGCGGTTGAGGGCGGAATGGAGAAAACCGCGGGGCTGAGCTGCGAAATAAACGGCGGAGCGGTCGTAAACAAGGCTAGCGCCGACGAGGTACAGTGCGAAATAGCCCTGCCCGGATCGCTTGAGGCTCCCGTGCTTGAGGGAGAGAAGGTCGGCAGCGTTATATATAAGATAGGCGGCGATACCAAGAGCTTTGACGTTGTTTCGACCGACGAGATAGAAAAGACTTCGTTCGGGCTTGTGTTCGGAAGAATATTTCATTCTTTAATAGCATTATAAAAAAATCCGTGAAGTCCTTGCAAAAATTATTGTCTTATTGTATCATTTAACTAATAGTATTTTATGGAGGATTACTATATGGCTACAAAATTAACAGACAAGTATTTACAGAGT
>CAZVSQ010000052.1:3558-10306 GCA_964629925.1 uncultured Ruminococcus sp. | reverse complement strand
GAGATATATCCACCACTACAACTTCCCGAGCTATTCGGTAGGCGAGACCAAGCCCAGCCGCGGCCCCGGCAGACGTGAGATCGGTCACGGCGCGCTCGCTGAAAGAGCGCTGCTGCCCGTAATCCCTTCGGTTGAGGACTTCCCGTACGCTCTGCGCCTTGTTTCCGAGGTTCTTTCTTCAAACGGCTCGACCTCTCAGGGCTCGATCTGCGGCTCAACACTTGCTCTTATGGACGCCGGTGTTCCGATCAAGGCTCCTGTAGCCGGTATTTCCTGCGGACTTATCACCGAGGGCGAGCGCTGGATGACAATGGTCGATATCCAGGGACTTGAGGACTTCTTCGGCGATATGGACTTCAAGGTTGCCGGTACTCACGAGGGTATCACCGCTATCCAGATGGACCTCAAAATCAGCGGCCTTACTCCCGAAATGGTAAAGGAAGCTCTTGAAAAGACACATAAGGCGCGTCTGTTCATCCTTGACGAGGTAATGCTCAAGGCTATCGCTGAGCCCCGTCCCGAGCTTTCACCCTATGCTCCCAAGATGTTCACAACTACGATTCCCGCCGACAAGATCAGCGAGGTCATCGGCAAGAGCGGAAAGGTCATCAAGGAGATCCAGGCTGAGTGCGAGGTCAAGATCGATATCGAAGAGGACGGCGAGCTCGGACAGGTATTCGTTGCCGGTCTTGACGCCGACAAGTGCCGCCGCGCTATCGACATTATCCAGACCATTTCAAGCGATCCCGAGCCCGGCGCAATGTACCTGGGCAAGGTAACAAGGATCATGGACTTCGGCGCGTTCGTTGAGATCGCTCCCGGCAAGGAAGGTCTTGTTCACGTTTCACAGCTCGATGTCAAGCGCACCGAGAACGTCACCGACGTTGTTAACGTAGGCGATATCATCCGCGTAATGGTTACCGAGATCGACGACAAGGGCAGACTCAACCTCAGCCGCCGTCAGGTTCTTATCGATGTTGACGGACTTACTCCCGAGGATGACGGTGATGACAAGTCACAGCGTCCGCGCAGACCGAGAAACAACGACCGCGGCAGAAGAAACGGCGGAAGAAGATAACCGATACTATTTACCGGTTTAAGGGACATGCAGGCTGTATGTCCCTTATTTAAAAAAACACTTGACAAGTAATGCTTGTTGTATTATAATAATCAGGAAAAATAAAGCAAAGCAGAAATGCTTTCACCTGTGGGGTTTCGTCTGCACGGGTCGATACGATTCTTTTGATTAGTATTGGTGCGGACGGAGTATTTCTGTCCGCATTATTTATTTTTGTGCTTTGGAGGTGCTCAATCATCGGCAAGAAAGAAATTAACACTCAGATTAACGAGGAAATTCGTGACAAAGAGCTGAGAGTGATCGGCTCGGACGGCCAGCAGCTCGGTATTATGTCCTCAAAGGACGCTCTTAATCTTGCGGAGCAAAAGAACCTTGATTTGGTTAAAATCGCTCCTCAGGCTAATCCGCCCGTCTGCAAAATAATGGACTACGGCAAATACCGTTTTGAGCAGGCAAAAAGAGAAAAAGAAGCCAGAAAGAATCAGCATACCGTTGACATAAAGGAAGTAAGGCTCTCTTTGAATATCGACACTCACGATTTCAACACAAAGCTTAACAACGCGCTTAAGTTCATCAGACACGGCGACAAGGTAAAGGTGTCTATCCGTTTCCGCGGTCGTGAAATGGGTCATCCCGAAATCGGACTTGATACAATGAAGCGCTTTGCAGAGGCATGCAGTGAAGAAGCTGTTGTTGAAAAACCCGCTAAGCTGGAAGGCCGCAACATGTTAATGTTTCTTGCGCCAAAGCCCAACAAGTAATCAATTAAGGAGGATTTTATTATGCCTAAGATTAAAACTCACAGCGGAGCCAAAAAACGTTTTAAAATCTCTAAGAACGGTAAAGTTATCCGCGCTCACGCTTACAAAAGCCACATTCTGAACAAGAAGACAAGAAAGCGTAAAAGAGGTCTTCGTCAGACAACTGTTGCTGACGTAACAAACACAGCTCAGATCAAGCGCCTTATCCCTTATAAATAATCACGCTTGACCACTACACTAAATATAACGGAGGTAACATATAATGGCACGAGTAAAAGGTGCGATGATGACTCGCAAAAGAAGAAAAAAAGTTTTAAAGCTTGCCAAGGGTTATTGGGGCGCAAAATCCAAGCATTTCAAGATGGCGAAGCAGGCTGTTATGAAGAGCGGCAACTACGCTTATATCGGCCGTAAACAGAGAAAGAGAGATTTCCGCCGCCTTTGGATCACCCGTATTTCCGCTGCCTGCAAAGCTAACGGCACAAACTATTCCACATTTATGAACGGCCTTAAGAAGGCAGGTATCGTTCTTAACCGCAAGATGCTTTCCGAGATCGCTATTTCAGATCCCGCAGCTTTCACCGCTCTGGTAGAAAAGGCTCAGAACGCATAATATTAAGGCAACACTGTAACAGCGTTTGGTTTTTCCAAACGCTTTTGCTGTATTTGGAGATTTGTATGAAAACGCTCACAAGCAAGGACAACGCTCAAATAAAGAATGTACTAAAACTGAAAAAAAGCTCAAAATACAGGCGGCAGTCGGGCTGTTTTATAGCCGAGGGACTGCGCGTTTGTCTTGACGCGGTTTTAAGCGGGGCAGAGATAAAGGCTCTGTTTATTACCGATGAGGCTATTGAAAAGAATCCGCAGGCTTATAACACATTAAGCGCTCAAGCCGATGAAACTTTTGTGCTTTCATCCGCGCTTTTTGATTATATAAGCGACACACAGGCGCCCCAGGGCATACTCTGTGTAATAAAAACACTTGACAAAAGCGCTTATTTTGATAAAATAAACAATGGCGGAAAATATCTGGTTTTGGATAATGTTCAGGATCCGAACAATCTCGGCACTATTTTAAGGTCTGCCGAGGCTTTCGGCGTTTTCGGCGTTATTATGTCCGACGACTGCTGCGATATTTACAACCCCAAGGTGGTAAGAGGCAGCATGGGCGCGGTTTTCCGTCTGGCTATCCTGTCGGTCAGTGATCTTTCCGTATGGTTTGCCAAACATCCGTCACTTAACACATATGCCGCCGTGGTCGATAAGGACGCAGAAAAGGTAAACGAAACGGCTTTTGAAGCTCCGTGTGCCGTTGTAATAGGCAACGAGGGCAACGGTATCCGTCCCGAGATCTGCGCCGCATGTGATCACAAAATAACAATTCCGATGGACGGTAAGGCAGAATCGCTGAACGCGTCTGCCGCCGCCGCGATCCTCATTTGGGAAATGGTAAAGTAAATGATCTCAGCAAACGCAAAATACTGGATAATGCTCACTCAGGCGATCGGCTATAATACGCCTAAGGCGAAAAAGCTCGCTAAGCTTTACTCCGATATATCCGAGTTTTTCGAGGGTGGAGAGAGCGAGCGGCGCTTTTGCGGCATTTTTAATCAGGCTGAGCTTGAAGCGCTTTCTTCCGTTAAGCCCGACGGTGCCGAAGAAGTTATAAACCGGTGCAGGGAACTTGATTATTCGGTCATTACCATAGATGACTCAAATTACCCGAGTTGTATTTATAATATCTACGCTCCGCCTGCCGTTATTTATGTCAGCGGAAAGCTCCCGGATTTTGATAAGCACCTCTCTATCGGCATTGTCGGCACAAGGCAGGCCTCGCGTTACGGCGTTGAGAACTCCTATAAAATCGCTTACGCTTTGGCA
The DNA here is from genome assembly GCA_964629925.1 of uncultured Ruminococcus sp. GTDB lineage: Bacteria > Bacillota > Clostridia > Oscillospirales > Acutalibacteraceae > Ruminococcoides. Next base: position 6,583 of record CAZVSQ010000052.1, on the reverse strand, counting down.
AAGTATAATACGGTAGTCGTTAGCGGAGGGGCTTTAGGCGTTGACTGCGCTTCTCACAGAGGCGTCCTTGCCGCCAACGGAATAACGGTCTGCGTCCGCGGCTGCGGAATAAACAGCCGCTATCTGCGCGACAATAAGAAAATGCGTGAGGCGATCACCGCAAAAGGAGCGGTTATCTCGGAATATCCGCCCGATGAAGAACCGCGCAACTTTTATTTCCCGTCAAGGAACCGCATTATCGCCGCGCTGTCTGACGGAGTGCTGCTTATTGAGGCAGGCGAAAAAAGCGGTTCGCTTATCACAGCAAACCTCGCCCTTGAAATGGGAAAGGATATTTTTGCTCTTTTGGGCAACAACAGCCCTCAGAACTACGGTTCAAATTACAGAATAAAGGAAGGTACTGCTATTCCGGTAACGGATTTTATGGATATTCTCGCAAACTACGACTGCAAGAATCTGTCCGAGGACGCGGTCGGCTTTGACAGTATTCTGCTGTCGGATATAGACGCCGTTCCCGTTAAGAAGAAAAAGAAATCCGCCGATACCGGCAATACGAAAAAAGAAGAATCAGAAAACACCGCAGCTCCCGCGAAAAAAAGCGCTTCTAAGGTCAAGACTGAGGATGAAAAGCAGGAGCCGCAGCATAAAACAGACATTAAGCTGACGGGCGACGCAAAGCTTGTATATAACTATCTTTCGGCTAAGCCCGTTCATATCGATAAAATCGCGGACGATTTGGGAATGCCCGTGAACAGGGTGCTCGGCACCCTTACCTTGCTTGAAGTGCAGGGGCTTGCTCAGGCGCTTCAGGGAAGAAACTTTGTTTTAAAATAGGAGGAAATCCATGTCAGATTTGGTAATTGTAGAGTCACCCGCCAAAGCAAAGACAATTAAAAAATACCTGGGAAGCGGGTACGAGGTAGTAGCCTCTATGGGGCATGTCCGCGACCTTCCCAAGGCGAGGCTCAGCGTTGATATCAAAAACGACTTTGCACCAAAATATGATATAATAAAAGGAAAGGAAAAGCTTGTCAAGGAGCTTAAGGGCTTGGCGGCAAACAGCGACAGCGTTTATCTTGCGACCGACCCCGACCGCGAGGGAGAAGCTATTTCGTGGCATTTGGCTTATATTCTCGGTCTGCCCGAGGATTACTGTCAGCGTGTTGAGTTTAACGAGATCACAAAAACAGGCGTACAAAACGGTATGTCGCACCCCAGAGCTATCAACGAGGATCTTGTCAACGCTCAGCAGGCGCGCCGTGTTCTCGACCGCCTTGTAGGCTACAAGCTCAGTCCTTTTATATCTCAAAAGATCCGCCGCGGTCTTTCGGCGGGCAGAGTGCAGTCCGTAGCGCTAAGGATCATTGTTGACCGTGAAAATGAAATAAGAAAATTCAAGCCCGAGGAATATTGGACGATCAACGCAAAATTCATTCCGAAGGGAAGCAGAAAAACCTTTACCGCTTCTCTTTACGCTGATAAAAACGGAAAGCTCAAAATCAGCAATCAGGAGCAGGCAGAAAAAATAGAAGCCGATTTGCAGGGCGCCGAGTATGTAGTTACAAAGGTCAAAAACGGGACCCGCAAAAAAACCCCGGCACCGCCATTTATAACCTCCACTTTACAGCAGGAGGCTTCAAGAAAGCTCGGCTTCCAATCGCGCCGCACAATGCGCGTAGCTCAGGAGCTTTACGAAGGCGTTGATATCCAGGGCATGGGCGCTACCGGTCTTATAACCTATATGCGTACCGACTCGCTCAGGATCTCTAATTACGCTATTGATGAGGTCACAAAATATATCCGCGGCGCTTACGGCGACAGTTACCTTCCCGCAAAACCGCGTTTCTTTAAGTCGCGCAGCAACGCTCAGGACGGACACGAAGCCATAAGACCTTCAATGCCGTCGCTTACTCCGGACAGCATAAAGAGCAGTCTGTCGTCAGACCAGTACAAGCTGTACAAGCTCATATGGAGCCGCTTTACCGCTTCTCAGATGGCAGACTGCGTCCAAAAAACCACTCAGGCGGATATCGAGGCTAACGGATATATCTTTAAGGCTTCGGGTTATTATGTTGACTTCCCGGGTTTTACCGCGCTTTATGTCGAGGGCAAGGACGAGGCGGAGGAGAAATCATCTCAGCTTCCGCCGCTTGAAAACAACATGCCCGTAAAATGCAAGGAACTCAAAAAGAATCAACATTTTACCCAGCCGCCGGCGCGTTATACCGAGGCTTCTCTTATTAAGATTCTCGAAGAATACGGCATAGGCAGACCTTCGACCTACGCCGCCACCATAACAACGCTCACAGGCAGGGAATACGTTAAGCGCGAGGCTAAAAGCCTTGTTCCCACAGAGCTGGGCGAGGTAATTACCAAGCTTATGAAGGAGCGTTTCCCCGATATTGTAAATGTAAAATTCACCGCGCAGATGGAGGACGACCTCGACAAGGTCGAGAACGGCGACGTTCAGTGGGTAGAGCTGCTCAAGGAGTTTTACGGCAGCTTTGAAAACACCCTTAAAGAGGCAAAGGCAGAGATGGAGGGCGTAAAGCTAAAGCTAAAAGAGGACGAGACCGATATTATCTGCGACAAGTGCGGCCGTCAGATGGTCGTGAAAATGGGCAGATACGGTAAATTTATCGCTTGCCCGGGTTATCCCGAATGCAAAAACATCCTCAAATATGTCGAAAAGACAGGTGTTACATGCCCGAAATGCGGCGGAGACGTAATTGTAAAGAATACCAAGTCAAAGCGTGTTTTCTACGGCTGCTCAAATTATCCTAAATGCGATTTTGTGAGCTGGAACGAGCCTGTAAACGAGAAGTGTCCGCAGTGCGGCCAGATACTCTATAAAAAGAAGGGCAAGAAGCCGACGCTGTTCTGCGCTGATCCTGACTGCGGCTACACAAAAACAGCAAAAGCGGAAGAAAAGTAATGTATATTAACGTAATAGGCGCGGGGCTTGCCGGCTGCGAGGCGGCAATGCAGATAGCAAACCGCGGAATAGAGGTTCATATTTATGAGA
>CAZVSQ010000052.1:0-3529 GCA_964629925.1 uncultured Ruminococcus sp. | reverse complement strand
GTTCAAACTCACTTAAGGCAATGCGCGTCGAAAGCGCCGCAGGGCTTTTAAAAGAGGAAATGCGCAGGCTTGACTCCTTTTTGATGAAGTGCGCCGATAAATGTAAGGTTCCCGCAGGAGGCGCTTTAGCGGTCGACCGTGATATTTTCGCTCATTTGGTGACGGAAGGCATTGAAAACCATCCGCTTATCACCGTTTATCACGAGGAGATCACTTCGATTCCCAAGGACGCTATCACCGTTATAGCCACGGGGCCGCTGACTTCCGATACATTAGCTAAGGCTATTGAAGCGCGCTTCGGCGACTCGCTTTCTTTCTTTGACGCCGCCGCGCCTATTGTTACCGCCGAGAGTGTCGACATGGATCACGCTTTTACGGCGTCGCGCTACGACAGAGGCGGAGACGACGACTACATCAACTGCCCGATGAACAAAGAGGAGTACGAGGTGTTTTACAACGCTCTTGTTAACGCCGAGCGCGCTCCGCTGCACGACTTTGACGTAAATAATCCCAAGGTCTACGAGGGCTGTATGCCCGTTGAGGTTTTGGCTCAGCGCGGCGAGGGAACGCTGCGCTTCGGCCCGATGAAGCCGGTGGGATTGATAAACCCAAAAACAGGCCACAGGGCTTGGGCGCTGCTTCAGCTTCGCAAGGAGAACGCCGCAGGCACGATGTATAACCTTGTGGGCTTTCAGACCAACCTTAAATTTTCAGAGCAAAAGCGCGTGTTCTCGCTGATACCGGCGCTTCATAACGCTGATTTTGTTAGATACGGCGTAATGCACCGCAATACATTTTTGTGCTCACCCAAGGTTCTTGATTCTGATTTTTCTGTTAAAGAAAATAAAGACCTTTTCTTTGCAGGTCAGATCACCGGCGTTGAGGGCTATATGGAGAGCGCCGCGTCGGGTATTATGGCAGGAATCAACGCTGCAAGGCGGCTAAAAGGGGAGAGCACCCTTACGCTTCCCGAGACCACGATGATCGGCGCTTTGTCGAGATACATTGCCGATCCGTCGGTCAAGAAATTCCAGCCTATGGGGGCTAATTTCGGAGTTTTGCCCGAGCTTTTGAACAGACCGCGCGATAAGCGTGAACGCGCGGCAGCGTACAGCGAACGAGCGCTTGCCGCTTTAGATAAAATTCTTTAAGAGAATATTGGTGATTGATATGAAAATAATCGTAGACGCCTTCGGCGGTGACAACGCGCCGCTCGAAATAATCAAAGGCTGTGCCGAGTCCGTTGCAAAGTTCGGAGTAGATATTATACTTACCGGCAAAGAATCCGAAATACGCGAGGTTGCCGCACAGAATAACATCTCGCTCGACCGCATTGAGATCGAGGACTGCGGCGAAGTTATCACAATGCATGATTCAGCCGAAAGTGTGGTAAAAACCAAAAAGGACAGCTCTATGGCTGTGGGTTTTCGCTTGTTGGCTCAGGGAAAAGGCGACGCTTTCCTAAGCGCGGGCAACAGCGGAGCCTTGTGTATGGGCGCAACTCTGCTTATAAAAAGGATAAAAGGTATCAAGCGCCCGGCGTTTGCACCTGTTCTTCCCAGCGTAACAGGCTGCCTGATGCTGCTTGACGGCGGAGCCAATGTTGACTGCCGCCCCGAAATGCTGCGCCAGGTTGCGGTTATGGCGTCGGTTTATATGGAAAAGGTAATGAAGAATAATTTGTCAGCGTGCACCACCAATGTCGGCACCGAGGAGCATAAGGGAACCGAGCTTTACCGTGAGACCTACGGCATTTTGAAAGACAGCAAGCTGAACTTTATCGGCAATATCGAGGGCAGAGATGTCCCTGCAGGCAAATGCGACGTTGTAGTCTGCGACGGTTTTACGGGCAACATGATCCTTAAAACCTATGAAGGCGTTGCGGCTGTTTTGATGAAGGAGATAAAAAACATCTTCACTGGCAGCGCCAAAGGAAAAATGGCAGCGGCGCTTGTTATGAAGGATTTAAAATCAATGAAAACCCGATTTGATTACAACACATACGGCGGAGCTCCTATTCTGGGCGCTTCAAAGCCTGTATTCAAGGTGCACGGCGACGCCAAGGCAATCACGCTTGTAAACGCCATCGGTCTTTGCATTGATTATGTAGAGGCGAATGCTATCGATATTATTTCCGCATCAATTAAATAACGGAGAACTGAAATGGAACTTGAAGATAAAATCGGATACCGGTTTAAAAATAAAGAGCTGTTAGCCGTTGCGCTTACCCATTCCTCCTACGCAAAAGAGCGCAAAGCGCTGCATATCGAATACAACGAGCGTCTGGAGTTTTTAGGCGACGCGGTGCTTTCGATTATTGTAAGCGACTATATATTCAAGCATTGCCCCGACTTGCCCGAGGGTGAGCTTACCAAGCTGAGGGCTTCGCTTGTCTGTGAAAAATCGCTTTTTGAGTTTGCAAAGCAAATCGATTTGGGCAACTATATCGTCCTGAGCAAGGGAGAGCGTAAGAACGGCGGTGCCGAGCGCCCCTCGATCGTTTCGGACGCGTTTGAGGCGCTTATCGCGGCTGTTTACCTTGACGGCGGTATAGAGCCCGCTTCAAAGCATGTTTTGAACTTTATTATTCCCGCAATAAAGAATTCCAAAAAGCCGCAGGTCAAGGATTATAAAACCACTTTGCAGGAGATCATCCAGAAGAACCCCGGCGAAAGGCTGGAGTATGTTTTAGTGTCGGAAAGCGGTCCCGACCACAACAAGCACTTTGTTTTTGAAGTGCACCTTAACAGCAATGTTATAGGCAAGGGCGGCGGAAAAAGCAAAAAAGAGGCTGAGCAGCAGGCAGCAAGGGAAGCGTTGGAGTTGATGGGTTATTAAGCTTGGTAATGTTTCGATTTTTATCCCACATAACGGCTGCCCTCATCAGTGCAGCTTTTGCAATCAAAAGAATATCACGGGTCAAAGCGTGCAGCCGACTCCCGAAGATGTAGTATGTACGCTAAAAAAAGCTAAAGAAGATTTAAAAGAAACAAGCAGGCTTACCGAGATCGCTTTTTTCGGCGGCAGCTTTACCGCGATTGACAGAGATTACATGATTTCTCTGCTTGAAGCCGCAAAACCGTTTTTGACTGATTTTTATGGCATACGGATTTCAACGCGCCCCGATTACATTGACGATGAGGTGCTTTCAATTCTTAAAGAGTACAGGGTGACGTCGATCGAGCTCGGCGCGCAGTCAATGGATAATTCTGTATTGGAATTAAACAAGCGCGGACATTCGGCGCAAGATGTTATACAAGCCTCATCATTGATCAAGAAACGCGGCTTTTCACTCGGCTTGCAGATGATGACAGGGCTATACGGAGCGACTTTTGAAACAGACCTTGCTACTGCCCGTAAGATCATTGAGCTAAAACCCGATACAGTGCGGATATATCCCACTGTTGTAATGAAAAATACTGACTTGGCTGATTATTATTTAAACGGCAGCTTTGTACCTTATACGCTTGATGAGTCTGTCGCTCTCTGCTCAAAGCTGATTCTTTTGTTTGCAAAGGCTGACATTAAT
>CAZVSQ010000051.1:0-10387 GCA_964629925.1 uncultured Ruminococcus sp. | reverse complement strand
TCAACTTAAGCTTTCTATCAAAAATCGGTTAAGAGGATAGCGCGGTGCAGGCGACTGAGGGGTCGCGGGTTTACAGACAAGATTTTCTGTAACTGTTTTACTGTTCATTTTAAACTGATAATAACTGAAAACTTGTAATATATATTTTTCTCCGATTTTTTTGAATTATGTTAAAATTATCACTTTATTTTTTTACTTAATTGTTGTATAATAAGATGAATATGTAATATGGGGGCGAAGGGCTTGGAGCATTATCTTGATAACAGCGCGACAACCGCGGTATCAAAAGCGGCGGCTGATACGGCGTATAGGGTAATGACAGAAGCCTACGGCAACCCGTCCTCGCTTCATTCAAAGGGTATGGAGGCTGAGGCTGAGCTGAAGCGCGCGCGCAAAGCGGTCGCGTCAAAGCTCAAAGTCAGCGGCGAGGAAGTTTTCTTCACAAGCGGCGGCACCGAGGCAAATAACCTCGCGCTGTTCGGCGCGGCTTACGCCAACGTCCGCACGCGAAAAAAGATAATCATTTCATCGGTTGAGCACAGCAGCGTTACCGAGGCGGCAAAACGGCTTGAAGATGAAGGCTTTGAGGTCGTGCGTATCTCTCCGCGTTCCGACGGCACAGTCCACGCCGGGGACGTCGCGGCGGCTGCCGACACAAACACGGCGCTTGTTTCGGTTATGCTTGTAAACAACGAAACGGGCGCGGTAATGCCCGTTGCCGATATTTTTGCGGCGGTAAAGGAAAAGGACGGAAAGATTCTCTGTCACACCGACGCGGTTCAGGCTTTCGGAAAGCTCGGTATTAAAGCAAAAGCGCTGAACGCCGACCTGATAAGCGTCAGCGGCCACAAGGTCCACGCGCCAAAGGGCGTGGGCGCGCTCTATATCAAAAAGGGCGTGCGGCTTGTCGCGCGGCAGTACGGCGGCGAGCAGGAAAAGAAGCTCCGCCCGGGCACCGAGAATCTGCCTGCTATAGCTGCTTTGGGCGCAGCGTGCGATGAGTTCGATATAGAAGGCAATTATGAAAAGACGCTCGCTCTTAACGCCTACGCAAAGGAAAAGCTGCTTGCAATCGACGGCGTTGAGCTAAACTCTCCCGAAAACGCCTTGCCTTATGTGCTGAATATTTCGGCGGGCAGGGTGCGCAGCGAAACGATGCTCCATTTCTTAGAGGAGCGCGACGTTTTTGTTTCATCGGGCAGCGCCTGCGCAAAGGGCAAGCCCAGCCATGTACTGAGCGCTCTGGGGCTCGGCAGGGAACGCGCCGACAGCGCCCTGAGAATAAGCTTTTCAAAGCACAACACAAAAGATGATATAGACGCTCTGTGCGAGGGTATCGCGCTGGGGCTAAAGGTGCTCGCGCACAGATAAACTGAAATTAGCGGCGAATGTCACACGTTTTTCATTCGCCTGTCACATATGAAGGTTATTATGAAAGAAATATTACTGTTAAAGGACGGCGAAATTGTCCTTAAGGGACTGAACCGCCGCCAGTTTGAGGACGTATTAAAAAAGAATGTGAGGATCGCGCTTCACTCGCTGGGCAGGTTCGAGATAACCTCGGCTCAGTCTACTATCACGGTCAGGCCGCTCAGCGACGGCATTGATTTGGACGAAGCCTGCGAGCGCGTGGCGAGGGTTTTCGGCATCGTCAGCTTTTCAAGGGCGGCGCTCTGCGACGAAAAAACAATGGACTCGGTGCTCAAAACCGCGCCCGTTTACCTTGAAAAACAGCTCAGAGCAGCAAAGACCTTCAAGGTGGAGGCAAAGCGCAGCGATAAAAAGTTTCCGCTTAAATCTCCCGAAATATGCAGGGAGCTGGGCGGCGAGCTGCTCTCAAAATTCCCTCACCTAAAGGTCGACGTTCACGATCCCGAGGTCACCGTTTATGTCGAGATCCGCGACTTCGGCGCGTATATCCACTCAAATCCGCTCAAAGGCGCGGGCGGGATCCCCGTCGGCACCGGCGGCAAGGCGGTCATACTCATAAGCGGCGGTATCGACTCGCCCGTTGCGGCGTATATGATGGCTAAGCGCGGACTGAAGCTTACGGCTGTCCACTTCGCAAGCCCGCCATACACAAGCCGCAGAGCCGAGGAAAAGGTTGTGCGCCTGCTTCAGAAGGTAAGCCGCTACGCGGGACCTATAACGATGTTCACCGTGCCCTTTACCGAAATTCAGGAAAAGCTCAGGGACGACTGTCCCGAGGAGCTGTTCACTATAATCATGCGCCGCCTGATGATGGAGATATCGCAGCGCATTGCCCGCGATAAGGACTGCTCGGCGCTGATCACGGGCGAAAGCCTCGGTCAGGTTGCCAGCCAGACGATAGGCGCGCTCAACTGCACCGACGATGCTGCCGACATGGTGGTTTTCAGACCGCTTATCGGCATGGATAAGCAGGAAATAATCGACATCTCCTACAAAATCGATACATACGAAACCTCGATCGAGCCTTACGAGGACTGCTGCACGGTGTTCACTCCAAAGCATCCGCGTACAAAGCCTGTTTTGAAGTTCGTTAAGCAGGCTCAGGAAAGGGCGGGCTTTGAGCCGCTTATTGAGGAAGCGCTCAATAATCTAAAAATGACTCCCATTTACCCCGAAGAATAACGCGACAGGAAGTACCTGCGTGTTGATAGAAATTTTATCTGTATGCAAAAAGAATGAAACCGACAGCATAGAGCCCAGGCAGCAAGAGCTTTCAAAAAGCCTTGATGAAAAGGGCTATACGCTCAAGGGAGTAAAGAAAGCTGTTTTGCAGTCCTCGGCGATAAAGCTTGCGCTGAGTTCAATTGCAAAATCGGACGAAAAGCCCGACCTCGCCATCGTTACGGGCGCGCTTAAGTCAACGGACAACAGCTCGTTCAAAAAGTACATGGTCGAGAGCGTGGCGGCGTCCGAAAAGGCTGAAAACGAGCCCGCGCCGAAGGATTACTGGAAGCGCAGAAACGCCGCGTTCAAGGAAGCCCGCGCAAAAAAAGCTTCTAAAGAGGAGCTTGAGGCGCTTGAAAAGGAGTACGAGCTTACCCGCAAAAAGGTCAAGGTGTTTTCGCTGGGCGACTTCGGAAACGGCTACAAGGGCTACGCCTTTATGTATGACGGAATGCGCGTAGCGGCTGTTCCCAAGGCTGAGCTTACGGGCATGGACTTCGCGGAAATTGCCGCCCTTGCCGCCGAGCGCACCGAAAAGGTGTTTGAGGACGGAAAAAACGAATTCCCCGATGGCTTCACCGAGCAAAAGTACACGCCGCCGAAAACGGGCTTTGTAAACCGCTTTATTCCGCTTCCTGGCGACGGTGCAAAGGAGATCGTGCGCAAATGCGTTGTTATAGCGTCGCTTATCGTCTTTGTGGTCGCGGGCTGGATGCTCTACTACAACCTTGTTCAAAGACCTGCCGAGGAAGCCGCGCTAAACGGTGAGATCCAAAAAATATACCACAGCGAATCGAGCCAGGGCGGCGGCGAAACTCCCAGCAAAGGCGACGACAACTCAATAAAATGGGACGAGCTGAAAAAAATCAACAAGGAGATCGTCGGCTGGATCCAGATAAAGGACACTAAAATCGACTATCCCGTGCTCTGGCACAAGGGCGACGACATAACCGACCAGTTTTATCTCAACCACAACTACAAGGGAGATTACGACTCTTACGGCTGTATTTTCCTCGACTACCGCTGCACCAAGGGCATGGACAGCAAAAACATCGTCCTGCACGGCCACCACATGAACGACGGCTCAATGTTCGGCAATCTGATGGAATACGGCGGAACCGAGGCGGATATGGACTTCTATAAAAAGCACGCCACAATCAAGTTCGACACCCCTCAGGGCGACGGCGTGTATAAGATCATCTCGGTTTATAAAACGAACACCCTGTCGGCTCACGGCGAGTTCTTCAACTACATGGTGGGCAACTTCCAAAACGACAAGGACTTTATGAACTACGTTTACAACGTTCGCATACGCTCGCTCATCAACTGTCCTGTTGACGTAAACGAGGACGACGAGCTGCTTACGCTCTCCACCTGCTCTTACGAGTATACCAACTTCCGCACCGTTGTTGTGGCGCGAAGGGTGAGAATAGGCGAAGACACAAAGGTCGACGTCAAAAAGGCGAGCAAAAACGATAACGCCGTATGGCCTCAGGTCTACTACTCCAGCCGCGGCGGCACAAGACCGACGGTTACGGACTTCTGCACCGCATATGAGAAAAAGCAGATCGACTGGTACGACGGAAATTACGACTTCAAGGATCAGAAGGTCTCCGTTCCGACGACCGCTCCGTCAACCACCGATAAGAAAAAGTCATCGGGCAGTACCTCAAACGCTACCGAGCCGATAATGCTCCACAGCGTAACGTTTATCAATTACGACGGATCGTTTATCGAGAACCAGACGGTTGAGGACGGAAAGGCGGCAAAGGCGCCGGCGGATCCCGTAAAGCCGAGCGACGATTATTACGATTATGTATTCAAGGGCTGGGGACTTGACTTCAAGAAGGTAAAGAGCGACATGACTATAGCGCCTATTTTCGAGCCTGTATTAAAGCCCGAATACCGCAACGCTCAGTAGGAGGCAGCTGATGAACTGTACTATCGTTTACTATTCGGCGCGCAAGACCTCGTTTTGCGAAAAGGCTCTGAAAAAGGCGTTCCCCGAGCTTGGGCTAAACCTTTCCTCGGCGGTATTCGCGACAAAGCGCGAAGCCTTCGGCGAGGCGCTTACTCAGGCTTTTGAAAAAACCGACGTTGTGTTTACCGTTGGCGGCCTTGAATTTGAGGACAGCCGAAGCGCGCGCGACATCGTTTCACAGGCGGCGGCAGGCAGCAGCCCGGAGCTTTGCCGGAGGCTTAAAAACGATTCGGGCGACGACGGGTACCTTATCCGCGCGGGCAGCCAGCTTCTTGTAATGCTTCCGGATGAGCCGCAGCAGATCGAGGCGATGATGCGCGGCACGCTTTCCAAATATATAAAAGAACTGTAAAAAATATATAAGATGAGAGGTAATGAATATGAACACCGCAACATTTGAAAAATACGAATCCGAAGTGCGCTCTTATTGCAGACACTTCCCCAAGGTTTTCACAAATGCTGTCGGCGCTACGCTGACAGATGAGGACGGCAACGATTATATCGACTTTTTCTGCGGCGCGGGCGCTGTGAACTACGGCCACAACAACCCTTACATCAAGCAGAAAATGGTTGATTATCTGGCTTCGGACGGCATCATCCACGCGCTTGATATGTACACCGCTCCAAAGCGCAATTTCATTGAGAGCCTCGAAAAGAAGATAATCGAGCCTCGCGGCCTTAAGTATAAGATCCAGTTCTGCGGCCCCACGGGCACAAACGCTATCGAGGCGGCGCTTAAGCTCGCAAGAAAGAAAACCGGCAGAAGAAATATCTTCGCCTTCATGGGATGCTTCCACGGAATGACTCTCGGCGCGCTTTCGCTCACCTCCGAGATGTACGCGCGCAACGGCTGCGGCGCCTCTCTCAACGACGTAACTCACATTCCGGCTCCCTATATGTTCGAGGGACTGGACGTTATTCAGTATATGCAGACTCTGCTTGACGACGACCACTCGGCGGTAGACAAGCCTGCGGCGGTCGTTATGGAAACACTGCAGGCGGAGGGCGGTATCCGTCCGTTTACAAACGAGTTCCTGCGCGATGTACGCGCCTTCTGCGACAAAAACGACATTCTGCTTATCATCGACGACGTTCAGGTAGGCTGCTGCCGCACAGGCACCTTCTTCTCGTTTGAGCGCGCGGGCATCGTTCCCGACATGGTAGTTATGTCAAAGTCGATAGGCGGCATGGGAATGCCTCTGGCTATTGTGCTGCTCAAGGAGGAGCTCGACTGCTGGAAGCCCGGCGAGCACAACGGAACCTTCCGCGGAAATCAGCTCAGCTTTGTAGCGGGCGCGGCGTCCTTTGACTACCTGCTCGAAAACAACGTAGAGGCTGAAACCCGCCGCAAGGGCGAGATAGTAAAGAGCTTTTTGGAAAAAGAGGTCCTGCCGCTTGACGAGCGCCTTGAGCTGCGCGGCATGGGACTTATCTGGGGACTTGATTTCGGCAAAATCGACCCCGCTCTTTCCGAGGTGGTAATCGAAAAGTGCTTTGATGAAAAGGTTATCTGCGAATGCGCGGGCAGAAACGGCGCGGTATTCAAAATCATGCCTCCGCTCGTGATCGGGGACGACCTGCTTATGAAAGGCCTTGAGGTCGTAGCCAAGGCGGTCAGGGAAGCGCTCTCAAAATAATTCGGTCGAGCGCCTCGACGCCCAATACGCGAATCAGGCGTTTGATATCGACAAACGGATTTGTTCCCGCGCCAAATATTGGCAACAAAACTCATACAATAATACATAAATCGACCCCCGACTGATAACAGCCGGGGGATCCGTTTGTTTAAAATATGCTACACGCGGTGGAAAGTAAGCGTTGAGGTCACGTCGCTGTTGGTGATTGAGATCACCAGTTTATAATCTTTGATTTTACCGGTAAATCTTCCCAGTTCATCGCTGTCAGCCGTTCCGCCCTGCTGATAGGCGGTGGTGTGAGTATATGTAAAGACAGCGATACCGTCATTTTCATAATAAGTTCCTGTCCTTACAAATTCAGTGGCGACCCCGTTGTAAATATCCTTTTCGGTATAGGTAAAGCTTTGGATATCGGTGATCTCCATAGTTACCTCGGCTTCAAAGCCTTCGGGAATGGAGGCGGTCGATTCGGAGGTTTCCATTACCCATTTGCCCGGAAAGAAAGGCTTTGCCTCTGTGGACGCCGCTTCGTCGAGACTTGCGGAGCTGCTCCCGGAGCTGCCGCAAGCGCACAGCGCGAACATAAGCGCAAGCGCGGTGATAATTGCAATTGCTTTTTTCATTATAACTCCTTATTGGGATTAATAGTATAATATTGATTTGCGTATTAGGGCGTATTCGGCTGTTTGCGGCCTCCTACTGAGCGTTGCGGTATTCGGGCTTCAGTACGGGCTCGAAAACAGGCGCTATAGTCATGTCGCTCGTCACCTTTGAGAAGTCAAGTCCCCAACCCTTGAATACATAATCGTAGTAATCGTCGCTCGGCTTTACGGGATCCGCCGGCGCCTTTGCTGCCTTTCCGTCCTCAACCGTCTGTTTCTCGATAAACGAGCCGTCGTAGTTTATAAACGTTACGCTGTGAGATTCAGCGCCTGAAGAGGAGCTTGCAGACGTTGAATTAAAGTCATAATTGCCGTCATACCAGTCGAGCTGCTTCTTTTCGTAAGCTGTGCAGAAGTCCGTAACCTCAGGTCTTGTGCCTCCGCGGGTTGAGTAGTGAACCTCGGGCCATACGGCGTTGTCGTTTTTTGCCGCCTTTTCCGTGTCAACGCTGCTGTCCTCGCCTGTTCGCACCTTTCTTGCAACGACAACGGTTCGGAAGTTGGTGTACTCGTATGAGCTTGTTGAAAGCGTCAGCAGCGTGTCGTCCTCATTTGTTTCAACAGGGCAGTTGATGAGCGAGCGCACGCGCACGTTGTAGACGTAGTCCATAAAGTCCTTGTCGTTTTGGAAGTTGCCCACCATGTAGTTGAAAAACTCGCCGTGAGACATCAGGGTATTTGTTTTAAAAACCGAGATGATTTTATACACGCCGTCGCCCTGAGGTGTGTCAAACTTGATTGTGGCGTGCTTTTTGTAGAAGTCTATATCTGCCTCGGTTCCGCCGTAATCCATCAGATTGCCGAACATTGAGCCGTCGTTCATGTGGTGACCGTGAAGTACGATGTTTTTGCTGTCCGTGCCGTTTGTACACCTGTAGTCGAGAAAAATGCTACCATATGAATCCTCATCGGATTTATAGTTGTGGTTTAAGTAAAACTGGCTGTTTGCGTTGTCATTCTTATGCCAAAGCACGGGATAGTCGATTTTTGTATCATTAATCCGGATCCAGCCGACGATTTCCTTATTGATATTTTCCAGCTCGCCCCAATTGATAGACTTATCTTTTTCCTCATTGGCTTTGATGTGAGATACTTTATCAATCTCGCCATTGAGGTCATTTACAATGTCAGTATCACTGTCCGAGCTTTCGCCGCAGGCGCACAGCGCTAACACAAGCGCAAGCGCGGTTATAATTACAATAGCTTTTTTCATTATAACTCCTCAAAGCGTCAGCCGACGCGGTTCATATAGATAATGCTGGGGCTGCTGTCGGGCTTGTCGAGCGTCAGCTTGTCGCCGTCAACGGTCGCGGTGAACTTGCCGTTTTCGTCCTGCTCCGAGGTCTGGCTGCGGAACGACAGGGTAGCGTGAGTGAATACAAAATCATACACGTTCTCTTTGTCGCTTTTCTTGTAGGTTCCCGTCATAACTACCGACATCTCGTCGCCCTGGGCGATCTGCGCCTGAGTCATCGTAAAGGTGTCGTCGTCGAAAACCTCCATCGAAGCCTTGAAGTCAACGCCCGGTGTGCGGCTGGTGTCGGATTCATAGGAGTCCAAATCCCATTTGCCGAGGATCCCCGTCGATGTTATGCTGCTTTCGCCCTCGGAGCTGCTTGAGCCCGAGCAGGAACAAAGCGCAAAGGCGAATACCAGTGATAAAATAAGTGCGAGTATCTTTTTCATTTGCATCTCCTTGATATTTTTTATTATTAAAATTCAACATCTTTGATGAACGTCTTGCCGCCGAACGCAAAGGTCCCGCCGTCAACGTACCAGGTGTTGGAGTTTATATTGCTGAGTGAGTCTACCCACACATACGCCTTTTCGCCAAAGGCGTCGTCGTCATAGGTGAGGGTGAGCAGCCCGCCCTTTTCGTCAAGAGCGGCCTTGCCGGTGTACCTGTCCGCCTTTATATAGTGGGTAAAGCTGAGGTCGTCGCTGAATTTTAACTTCTCGTTGAGGTCGTTCTGATTTACCCACGCGCACGCCAGAACGCCCTTTATGTGCGATTCGCTCAGGTTAAACGCCGAAGCGTTGCCCGCCGCCTTGGTTTCCGACTGCGATGAAGCCGCGCTGCTGCCGTTATCGCCGCAGCCCGCAAAAAGGCTGAGGCAGAGCGCGCATGACGCCGCTGCCGCGATTATTCTTTTTATTATATATGTCATATTTCCTCCAAGCTAAATTAGCTTCGCTCGTTAAAATTCCACTCCGATTCTTCCCGTAAGCCCCTTGTCGTAAGGGTGCTTTATCTTTTTCATCTCGGTAACGTAGTCCGCCTCGTCGATAAAGCGCTGAGAGGGATCGTGCCCGGTCATAACTATTTCAATGCTGTTGGGCGCGTTGGTGATGAATTCCAGCACCTCGGCCTCGCCCAGCATACCCTCGCCCATGAGGTCAAAAATCTCGTCGAGCACTATCATGTCGTAGCGCTCGGAGAGAGCCGCCGCGGCGATGCGCTCGAAAATCCCCTTAAAAACCGACGAAGCCTGTTGCTTTGCCTGCTCGTCCATTTCAAAGGTGAATTTAAGCTCGTCGGGGCAGGAGGTGAGCGTTACGTTGTCAAGCGCCTTGAGCACATTGCGCTCGCCCGAAAACTCGGTTTTCAAAAACTGCACAAACATAACCTTCATTTTGCTGCCCGCCGCGCGTATAGCAAGCCCGACAGCAGCGGTGGTTTTGCCTTTTCCGTCGCCGTAATAAATATGGATCATAAAATCCTCCCATAAAACACACATCATTTTAATTCAATTCTAATCAATCATAATTATACCTCATTTGGAGATTTTTCGCAACCTTGGCAACTTGCACAAAAATGCAAATGATTGTCAGCTAAAGTTCTACATAGGAATTTTTGCGAAAAATCAGCCCGAAAGCTTGCAATTTTACGCTCTTAATAGTATAATAACACTTGCGTGACTGCACATAGATATGCGATGAAGCGGGAGGTTGCGGCTTTTACAGCCGGTTTTTCCGTGGAGTATGTCCGATTTTAAACCGGGCGATTTACAATGAAACACATAGAGTATAACTGCGGCTTACTTTGGGTTGCTAAGCTATAGGTATGCTCTGCGCTTTCAGAACGGACCCGTTAAAACTGAACAGTTTAACGGCTTTTTTAATGCAGGGTGACGAAACACCCGGCCGTGTGGAAAGAAAAGTTTTGAAGGCAAGCGCCCGTCTCACAAATTTTTAAGGAGGCGACGAAAATGGCAGTCAAGGAAAAAATCAGGATAAGATTAAAGGGTTATGATCATCAGCTGGTCGATCAGTCGGCAGAGAGAATCGTGGCTACAGCCAAGCGCACAGGCGCTAAGGTTTCGGGCCCCGTTCCGCTCCCCACCGAGAAGCAGATCGTTACCATCCTGCGCGCGGTTCATAAGTATAAGGACAGCCGCGAGCAGTTTGAGATCCGCACCCACAAGCGTCTTATCGACATCTTAAGACCGTCA
>CAZVSQ010000050.1:0-10530 GCA_964629925.1 uncultured Ruminococcus sp. | reverse complement strand
GGAAATCGCGGTTTCCGGGTCGATGCCGCGGTCGCTTACGCTGTCGCCGCCGGTGTTCTTCGCCGCGGGAGAATTGGCTTGATAAAGGTAGCTGCTGTACTCGTCGTTGAGCGAATAATCGTCGAACGATTCGGCTTCGACGTAGTAATTCGGCTCGACCTTTTCAATGCCCTTGACTTTTGAAAGCTTCTCGATCAATGCAGCCGTGTCGTATTTATCGGACGACACCAGCGCGATTGAAAAGCCGTCGCCTGTTGCGTTTGCCGAAGCGCCGACGGAATCACCTGCCTTGCTGTCGGCTTGCGGCGTATCAAATACAAGCGTGTCCTCCAAGGTAAAATCGCCGCCGAGGCTCTTGGATAGAATGTCGGCTTCCTCGTCAGCCGCGCCGAGCGCTTCCTGTTCTGACGATGACGCCGCCTGCATATCGCCGAAACCTGCGCCGACGGCTTCGACCTCACCCTTTTTGGGTACGGTATCCGTGTCGATCGCGCTGTCCTTAAACTTCACGACGACTTGGTTGGGCGCGTAGGTTCCTTCCTTAGGCGTTACCGCCGTTTCCGACTTATCCGAAGTTTCTGCCGCAAAAGCGGGAACCGCGGATACGGAAATCAGCGCGGCGGAAAGGATTGCGCATAGGATTTTTTTCATTGTGTGTCCTCCCGTTTTATATTGTTTCATGGTAATTACTTTTTCTTTCTGAGAAACAGTACGTAACCCACCGTGACTGATACCGCAAGCGGAACAACTAAATCGATGATCGGTGAAAACTGATAACCTTTTCCCGTAATGAACGTGTTGAAAAGGAAGTCAAGAAGATGCCAAAGGACAAGAAATAACGCCACAAATAAACCAAATGCCAGATATTTGTTTTTTATCAACTCTTTCACCTCCCGAAAACGCTGCATTATTCATAGGAAATTGATATGCAGCATAATGTTATCCATTTTATTATAACATATCACTCGTAACAAAAGCGTGACGAATAATTCTTATTTAGAAAAATAGTCACGCTTTTTTACTATATTATTAAATTATTTTCGCATTTCGAAGGATCAGGTGTACCAGTCGGGCTGATCGCTCGGGGGATCGATTTTATTGAAGATGATATAGCCTGTTGTTGTATGGCTGTTTTTGATCTCGATCCCGCCCGCGCAGTCATAATTATAGTCGCCGATGGCAGTTATACGGGTGTTATCGGCTCCTTTGCTTACATAGAGAGCCGCGCCGGATGTGGCGTATACGGTGCCGCGGTTAAAGTATACCGTTGCGTTCTTGGCGCTGTCGGGAACATTGATCGCGTGGCATCCTCCCCTGACGTTGGTATAGGTCAGTGTGAAGTCCGCGTTGGAGGCAACCGAGAAGGTGTTCAGGTCGCGCTTTGCGGAGGAGTCAAAGGTGCCTGCGCTCCAGCAGCCGGTGCCGAGGGTAAGCTCGACCTTTCTGCGCTCGGGAACCTCAAAGCCGCCGCTCGCGTTGATGCCTTTTACGTTATCGTCGAGCTTGTAGCCCTTCTTCGCGTCTGCCGTTACGGTGATCAATCTGCCGTTGGAGCTGATTTTGAAATCGCAGCCCGAGTCGATACCCTGCGACCACGCGTCGATAAAGCTTCTGCAGCCCTTTTCGGTCTTGTAGTTTCTGAGATTGGTGGTCGTCAGCGTGTAGGGAGCAACGTTATAGATCTTGTTTTCGTTGTCTTGGGTGACCTTGTTGAAGATGCCGTCCATCGCACGGAGGCTTTGGAGCATTTCGTCTGCGGTGTTCTCGTACTTGGCAAAGGCCGCTTCGTCCTCGTTGACGGTGATGATGTTGTTGTCGATCTCGTACTCCTTGACCTTCATCGACATATTGTTGAGCACGTTGATTGCGAAGAAATCGAGGATCGCGTGCGCCTCCATCGAGGTGATCTCGTTGTTGATGCCTTTGATGACTTGGTGGTAATCGGGCGTTTTGGTGTAGCTGTGCTCGTTTTTGTCGGCGGCAACCACTCTGTCGAGCAGATAGGAGGTGAGCTGCGCGTAGCCGTTCTCGTGGTTGTTGGCGCTGCGCTCGCCCTTGAGGAAGCTGAGCATCGCGTCGAAATCCGCCTGCAGGGTGCTGATGTTGCACATGGGATCGCTGATGATCTCTTTGTACGCCTTGTAGGTGGTGTTGTTGAGCTTGCCCATGCCGTCGCAGGTGAAGTTGTTCTTGTTCTGATTGATGCGCTTTAAGACATTGGCGTAATCCTCCGCGATCTTGTCGGTTTGCTTTCTGAATTCCATAGTGCTGATGTTGGAATCGATCGATTGCAGCTGACGCATCTCTTCGCTGTGATACTTGTTGGCGTTTTCGGAGAGCGCCTGCACCTCGCCGAGCACCGCGCTGACCTGCGCTTTGATTTCCTCCGCCTGCTTGTTGACGTCGTTGATGACATCCTGATTGGAGGGACCTGCGTCTGTGCCGAAGATCAGGTTGAACACGGGGCTGATTGCCATATTGGCGAGCTTATTGCTGGTGGTGTTGAGCAGGGTCTTGCCGACGTGTCCGAAGACGGTCTTGGCGACGCTGACCGCGATGCCGGAGGATACCGGCGCGTCTGTGGTGACGGCCGCCGAAGCGGAGGTCATGGCTACCGAGCCGACGGAGCAAACGGTGATTGCCGAAAGAATGCCTGCTATGATTTTTGTCTTGATGTTGTTCTTTTTCATGGTGATTTCTCCTTTTCGGTTTATTTCGTGTCGTTATCTTGACTGTGGCTATATCATATCACCTTTTTACAGGCAATACAATCTTCAATCCAACCCCGATTTGTCTACAAATAGACACTTTGACAGTCATCTGTCTACTTGCGAACAGACGCAATAAATATTGTCTTGTTATTGCAATTCTTCTAATTATTTGTTATTATATAAGTGTTCAAAAGGAGTGTTGGAAGATGGCAGATAAGGTTCAGAGTCGCAGGACGTCAAGGACAAAAAGGGCGATTTGCAACGCGTTCGCCGAGCTGATGTATGAAAAAGAGCTGAGCAAGATCACCGTTCAGGAGCTTGTAGACAGAGCGGACGTGGGACGCGCGACGTTCTATAAACATTATTACGACATCTATGATGTTTACGAAAAGATTGAAAGCTATTTTTTGGTAGAGCTGGGAGAAATCATCACCGAGCAGGGAATCAAAACAGAGTTTGAGGTTTATCCCGCCGTATTGGAATATATACGGAATAATCCCAAGATATTTAAGATGATATTCAGTCCGCACAACAACGTGCCGCTGCGTCAAAAGCTGGTCAAAATGGTAGAGGGACTTAACCGCATGATCTGGTCGGAGAGCTTCGGCGTCGCCATGAACGACAGCATGGTGGAATGCGCTATCCGGTATCATTCAAACGGCTGTCTCGCGATCATCGAAAACTGGGTTCTCAGCGACTTTGAACAGCCGCAGAGCTTTATAATTGAAGCCCTCGCGAGCTTTGATAAGAGCACGCAGACTTGTCTTAACGAGTGGCTTGATAAAAAAGGCAAATAGATAAAATACGCCCCCGGTCTTTAGCTAACCCTAAAGATCGGGGGCAATTATTCGTATAATATGTTAAAACATAAACATAAGCATAAGCATAAGTATCATCGCCGCCGTTATCAGCGTGGCGTACAGGATATGCAGAAGCTTTTTCTCCCAGAGCAAGCCGATAAACTCGCGGATAAAGGCGTTCGGGAAGAAGTAAAGCTTTGTTTTTGCCGAAAGACCCTTTACCTTCATACCGAGCTTTTCAGCCAAGGTGTAGCCGCGGAATACGTGGTAATTCGTTGTGGAAAAACCGATATTGCAGTTTTCAGAGTTGCTGTCGCTCTCGATTACCTTTTTTGAAAAAGCCATATTCTGATATGTGTTTACGGATTTATCCTCCTTGACGATCCTTTCCTCGGGAACACCGAGCTCTGCAAGAGTACGCTTCATACTCTCTGCTTCGCTGATCACCTCGTCGCTGCCCTGTCCGCCGGAGGGCACGAACTTCGCGTGCTTTCCGGTCTTTTCGTACTGCGCCTTTTCAAAGTCAAACGCGCGTTGTATCCTTCCGCGGAGCAGCGGAGTAGGCGTTCCGTCGCGCATGATAGCGCAGCCGAGAATAATGATATAATCCATATCCGGCGCCGGTTTGTATCGAGTGGCAGTGACCGCGCAGAACATCGTGGAGATAAGCATACACTCAAAGTAACAGAGCAGGAAGGTCACCGCGATATTCGCAGCCCACTGTATGAAAAACGAAGCCTGACTCTCAGCGGCATTATAATAACTGGTAAGCTTTATGGCGAAAAATCCGCCGAGAAACAGCGCGCCCATCAGGATGCCAAGGGCGTTTTGAACGCGAAAACCCTCTTTGATTATCAGCCAAATATTGCTGACCGCAAGGGAAAGTGCCAGCAGAAGGATCGGTATGTTCGTAATATTCAAAAACATTCTTCCGCAGCTAATAAGCTCAGCGGGCAGATCGGCAAAGCTTGTCAAATTGCTTTCAAAGCCCCAAAGTTTGAAATCGAGTATAATTACGATAAATGAGATCAGCAAAAACAGAATAACGCCGCCGATAAAGACCATGGAATAGGAGAACTCGCCGCGCCGCAGCTTCTCTATAAAGGTGAATGTCAGCACCCCGAGAGTCAACAGAACGATCAGCAAAAAGAGAGGTACAATATATTTTGCCGCCGCAAAGCTTTTGGTGGATAAATCTACGATCATTCCGATAGGGTTAACGAAAAACTCCGATTCACTATTGATTATCTCTTCGGAATCGTCCCCTTCAAGAACATACGACAGACTGAGCGAGGCGCTTCCGCAGCTTTTGCCCTCTAAATCTATATACAGGTAATAAAAATCGTCATCCCTGATATCCTGACCGACGGACTTCACCGCTAGTACGCTCTCATCCGAGCTTTTCACTTCGAGGCTACTTATATCTACAGGGTTGTAGCCCGTGACCTGAATATAGCGGTAGCTATGCCCTGAGCACAAGGCGAATACAACAAAGCCTAAAACGAGTACGGCAACGGTTACCGCCAGGAAAATATACCGTTTTTTCGGAGCGTGTTTTTTCATTTTATTATTCGCCTTTCAGCGTGTTGAATACCATCCTGCGGCTGCCGCCTCTTTCGTCTGTTGCGCCGCTGCGAGCCATGGCGACCAATACGGTAAACAGCAGATCAAGGTTCTTTTCGCTTGTGCGGACGCGGTAGAAGCCCTGAATCGGCACCTTGGAGGCAACCTTGTGCTCCGCTTCGTCCTCCTCGTGAACGTACTGACTGGTGTTCTCGACATAAGCCAGTTCTTCGCCGTTCCAGCTGATGTTGTAGCTCGGCATAACGCCCTGCGCCTGACCGAAGCGCGAGTCGATTTTGACTCCGAGCTTTCGGAGCTGTTTCCATACGTCCTTGCCGTCGAACGTGAAGCTGTAGTTATTGTCGATCAAAAGGGAATTCCAGTCGCTTTCCTCCGCGTGACCGATCAGGTGCGGCATGGTCTTGTTGTGCTCGTGGTCGATGAAGTCGAATTTGAAATCGCTCATAGGCGAGAACTTTGTCATCTTGGCTTCATAGATGACGCTGCGGTTTTTATCCTCAAGTCGGTGACCGACTTTCACGGTGCCGAGATCGGTGAGAAAATACAGCGTGCGCTCCTCGCCCTTTACAGAAGGAGCAAAGGTCAGCTCGCCGTTCGTTTCCTTGAGCTTTTTAACGGAAATCTTCTTTTTGACTGTCAGGATAATTACGGCAAGCACGATCACGCCGCCCGCAATCATGAGGTAGATGCCGAAGCCAAAGCCCGAGGTTATTTTTGTCGGATCCTTGGGATCGTATTTAACTTCTACTGTGCCGCCGACCTTGTAGCCGGGGTCGTAGGAATCCAGCTGTCTGGTGTACTCCTTGCCGTCAACGGTGTATTTGGCGGTGGCAATGTACTGCTTGTCGTTTTCGCTGTTCGGGTCAGGAATGTAGTTGGGGTCTTCTTCGATGGATACGATCGTCGCGGTTGTCGTTTTGTAGCCCGACGACATAAAGAAGGTCGAGTAAATACCGAATACGAGCGCGGCTAAGCCGACGATAGCCGCAACTATTTTAAACGCGGGTCCTTTTAATGAAATCATAGTGTTTTACTCCTTGAAAAAATTAAGATTTTCGGTAACGGATATAATACAGCGCAATTCCCGCAAACGCGATCAACATTACGGCGGAAGCTATTATTAGACTGCCTTCGCCGGTCTGAACCGTGCCGTTTCCGGTTATTGTTGTCGAGGAATTGTTGGCGGTCGTCGTTTTCTGCGTTGCCGAGGTCGCGTCGGTATTTGTCGGAGCGATCATCGTTGAAGCCACTGTGGTTCCCTCCGTTGTTTCATCGGACTGCGTTGTCTGCGGCTCGGTGGTCGGTTCCTCGGTTTCGTAGGTCAATCCGAAGCCTCTCGCGTAGAGAACCGACTCCGTGAAGTAGTATTTCTCGTCGAGTTGCGGGATGTTGATCGGCAGCTTGGCGGTCGGCGCGTCGTCCTCGCTGAACATCACATACAGCGCGGCGGGCATATTGGGACCGTACTGCTGCATCTCCTTAACCTTATCGCCGGGATCGGCCGGCATGGAGCGCGCAAGGTAGGCAATCATAATTGCGTCTGCCTTTTGGAATCGAGCCGCGTCATACGGCAGGCTGACGGACATCACGACGAACTTGCCGCCTTTTTCGTGAATGGTATCGGCGAGCGTGTCCGCCATTGCCGCAATGTCATCTTTCAGTCCTTTCGCATTGTAGACCTCGGACATAAAAACCACGTTATCCGCGCCTTCGATCATCGGCAATACATCATCGAGCGTTTTGTGGTAATAGGAAACCGCTTCAACGACCGCGCCATCCGGCAGCTTGCCGTCCTCGGTGAGCTTCCTGACCGCGTAATCCATCGGGATCGTTTCGTCGTAATAGGGCACGAGCACGACGGTTTTCTGATTGGCGGTCGAGAACGGAAGCGTCTTATTCTCGTTCTTGACGAGCGTCATCGCCTTTTTGGTGATCTCCCACTCTCTGTCGTGGCTCGCCTTGGTGCCGACGGTATCGACGGCATTCTGCACGCGGCTCTCGATATCCGAGCCGTCATATGTGTTGAACAAGCCGTTGTTTTCCTTTAATCTCAGTATTCTGAGAACGGCGGCGTTGACCTTCTCCATTTTGATCTCGCCGTTGTTTGCCATTTGCGCGAGTGTTGTAATGTAGGTATCCATCTCAGCAAAGTCTTCCGTTGACTGCATTTCGACGGGCATGAGCAGGATATCCACGCCCGCCTCGATCGCGAACTTTGCCGCATCATACTTATCAAAGTGCTTGGCGATCGCGTCCATATCCATCGCGTCGGTCGTCACAACGCCGTCATAGCCCATATCGCCGCGCAGAATGTCGGTGATGATAGTTTTGCTTAGTGTGGCAGGGATGTTGATCGTCTCGCCCGTCAGCTTGGAAACGTAGGTGCCGGTCTCGATCTGCGGATAGACGATATGCGCCGTCATTATCATCTGCGAGCCTGCTTTGATACACTCTTGAAACGGGATCAGCTCGTTTTGCTTGAGCTGGT
Source organism: uncultured Ruminococcus sp. (assembly GCA_964629925.1). GTDB lineage: Bacteria > Bacillota > Clostridia > Oscillospirales > Acutalibacteraceae > Ruminococcoides. Next base: position 2,947 of record CAZVSQ010000050.1, on the reverse strand, counting down.
CGTAGGTCTTGTTGATACAGGGCAAACCGGTATGGCTGTCGGTGTCGGTATCGCCGTGTCCCGGGAAGTGCTTGAGGGTCGAGATAACGCCCGTGCTGTTGAGTGCCTCCACAAAAGCACTGCCGTGATTTGCTACGGTCTGCGCGTCGTCGGAGAATGAGCGGACTCCGATAACGGGATTGGCGGGATTGCTGTTCACATCCACGTCGGGCGCGAAATCAGCGTTGATTCCGATAGCTGTCAGCTCTTTGCCCATCATCGTCGCGACTTCCTTTGTCACGCTGACGTCGTTGATCGCGCCGAGTGCCATATTGCCGGGCATCATCGTGCCCTGCGTCAGACGGGTGACGTTGCCGCCCTCCTGATCGGTGGAAATTATCAGCTGCGGGCGGTCGCCGCCCGCGGCGTTCGCCTTTTGCAGCGCGTCAACAAGCCTTGTGGTGCCGGCGTTGGTCGCGGTGTTCTGCGCGAAGAGTATCACGCCCGCGTAAGGGTGCTTTTGAAGCGTTGCCGCGATGTCGTCGGTGATCTCCGTCACGTTTGTTTTGTTGCCCTCGCTGTCCGTTTTCCAGCGGAAGGCGGGCATGAGCATCTGAGCGATCTTTTGCTCGGTCGTCATCGAGTTAAGATATTGCTCCGCCTTGCTTTGCTCCGCGGCTACAGGTATTACCGCGACCGATAACATCATAAGCATTATCATCAATGCGGCAGCGATTCTTCTTGTTTTCATATTCTATCCTCCGTTTTCTTTCATTCAATGCAACACGTTCCTGCATCGCATTATCCATTGTATTATAACACACCACTCGTAACAAAAACGTGACACATATTTCCAATAAGGAAATATAGCCGCGCTTTTTCAAAATTATTTTCATGATTCAATAAAAATACTTGCCCTGCGTTTTCTCCGCCCAACCGTACTGCGACATATATTCACCTTGGAACGCCTTGACCGCGTAGGGCTTGTCGTCCAGATAATCGTAAAAGTCGCACTCGATCAGCTCCGGCACGATACGGTATTCCTTGAAGCGCGATATAAATACGTCCTGTGCACCGACTGCCTTTAGCGTTTCGCGCAGGTCTTTGGTGAGCTGGCGCAGATAGTCGGGCTTTTCCTCCTCCCACAGAGCGGAGCAAATCTCTCTCGGCGTACATGCCGCGCCGCGCCTGTCTATCAGGTACGCGAACAGCTCCTTTGTCTTTTCCCGCTTGAAAGTGAGCGGCTTGCCGTCCGCCATAACATCAAAAGAGCCGAAGCACCTCGCGCTTATCCGCTTTCCGCTTTGCGGCTTGGGCATGGGATAGCGCAGGTTGTCGATCTCCGCGCGTATCTTCTGCTCGGTTGCAGGCTTGGAAACATAGCCGCTCGCTCTCAGTTCAAAGGCGTCGGGAGCGTATTCGAGGAATCCTGTCACAAAAACGATATTGATCTTCGAATTGACCGCCTGCAGCTTTTTGGCGATACGAATGCCGCTCACCGCGCCCATTTCGATATCGAGAAAGGCGACGTTTGTGTCGGCTGTATTACCGCTCTTGATCTGTTCCAGAAGCGCGGTCGAATCGGAAAAAGCGACTATTTCGGCAGAGGGGACAGCCTTGCCGATCGCTCTCTCCAGTTTGTTGAGCTGTAAAATCTCGTCGTCGGCTGCGATGATCTTCATCTGCGTTTCTCTCCCTTCTTTGGTACGGTGATGGCGGCGGTGGTTCCAACGCCGATTTCGCTTTTGATCTCCAAGGTGTCGCCAAAGTAGGCAAGCCTTGCGCGGACGTTTTCAATTCCGACGTGCGTTTCGCCCTCCGTCGTGATGCTCTCCGTATCAAAGCCCACGCCGTCGTCGGCTATCTCGATGACATACGCCGAATCCGTCTCATAAGAGCGGATCGTCACCGTGCCGCCTTTTGGCCGTTTGCAGATACCGTGCCGCACCGCGTTCTCCACAAGCGGCTGTACGGTGAGGATCGGCACCTCGAAACCCCGCGCCTCGATCTCATAGACCGCATTGACGCGCTCGCCGAACCGCGTCTTTTCGATTTTCAGATAAACTTCCGTCTGCTCGAGCTGCTTTTCAAACGAGATCAGCTTTTCGCTGTTCAGCGCCGTGAGGTTGTACCGCAGATATTCGGAGAAGTCGTCCGTAAGCTGCCCTGCCTTTTGCGGGTCGGTCTCGCACAGCTCCGAGATCGACGACAGGCTGTTGTACAGAAAATGCGGCTGTATCTGCGACATCATCAGCTTGATACGCTGCTCCGCCATCAGATCGCTTTCATGCGCCCTGACGAATTCAAGGTGCAGCCAAATATAATAGAACAGGCTACAGCAGACGACGGCGATCGTCAGATAGCTGACAGGATAATCACGGTAGAGCGGCGATATGTCCAAAAGCGGCGCGATAAAGACAAGAACAATATTGGCGATCGGTATCCATATCCATGATTTTTTACCGCGGTATTCGCTGACCGTGCAGTAGATCAAATGGAACAGCAAAATGAAGCTAACGACAAATACGGTTTTGCCAAAATACCAAAAGCCGCCGTGAAAATGATTGTTTTCATCAATATAAAATGCAAAGCGCGAGAATGTTGCCGTGAAATAAACAGCGGTGTTTACAGCGACTAAAATCCACGCAACGGTATTCCTTCCGTTCGGCTTCACCAGCTTGCAGAACAATACGATGATGACCGGTCGGACGGAATAGCCCACAATGCTCTCCAGCGTGCGGAGATACGGCATACTGACCGCCGTCTGCAACAAATAGTCGGCGACATTCTGCGCGATCAGCACACCGATCAGCCCGATAATCCACAGCATGATATTCTTCTGGTTTTTATTGAGATAAGAATCCCGCGCCACGATAGGCGTTAAGCCGAATACCAAAATCAAAAGAGGCATTAAAATAATGTATTCTGTCATTGCGCAACCTCCCTTCGGATAGATATGTTAAGGGCA
>CAZVSQ010000049.1:0-10556 GCA_964629925.1 uncultured Ruminococcus sp. | reverse complement strand
AATCCAAAAACGGATATATTCCTTATATCTATGGAAAAGATACCGATTATATACCAAGCTTTAAAGAGGCAAAGTTCGACTTCAACGGTTACGAAAAGGAAGTCTATTTCTGGACGCCCGAGGACTATGATGCCGATTCCGCTGAAAAATATGCCACTATCTATGTGCTTGACGGGGATGATGAGATCAATCACAATGATCCCAATGCCAGACCTGAGGAGTGCATGTATATTCCCGACCAGGTCAGAAGCATGACTGAGAATACCGGATACAAGGCTATCGTAGTTTTGGTCAGCACCTGCGGCGATATGACTGAGTACAACCGCGACGACGAGCTTGTTCCCGATATAGGGAAGAACGCGGAAGAAGAGTACGGCAAGCTCACAAAAAAGAAGGGAGCCGACCTTGCGCGCTTCATGGCTGAAACGCTTGTTCCGTATGTTCAAAAGAACTATAATGTTTATACCGACGCGCTTCATACCTCGGTCACGGGCGCATCGCTCGGCGGTCTGGAGACATTCTATATCACTATGGAATACCCAGAGGTGTTCGGAACGGCGGGCGCTCAGTCGCCGTCGTTTTGGACATACAGCGACGACACATGGAAAAAGTACCTAAGCGAAAAGGACTTCGGCAAAAACACACCGTTTATTTACCTTTATACAGGTCCCTCGGGCGGCGATACCGATCCGTACGTCACCGATATGTACAACCGCATGATTGATATGGGTTATCCCGCCGACAAAGCGGCGCTCCATTTCAATGATTTCGGCGGCCATCACGTCAACTACTGGCGCAGCTATTTTTCGGAATTTTTATCGGCGATGGTATTTCAGAGCGTCGAACCGCTGCAAACGAAAAAATGAATAATATCCAATGATAAAGCGGCAGGCTCAATTGCGAGTCTGCCGCTGTTTTCAATATTATCAAATCAATATGCCTGAAGCTTTGCTATCGCCTGTGCCGCGTCGGCTGCCTTGAATACGGCTGTGCCTGCCACGCAAACATCAACGCCTGCCTCGGCTGCCTGAGCTATAGTAGCCTCGCCGATACCGCCGTCCGCTTCGATCAGCAGGTCTATTCCGCGGCGCTTGCATTCCTCTTTTATAGCGCTTACCTTCGGCAGCATATCAGCCATGAACGACTGCCCTCCGAAGCCCGGCTCTACGGTCATAACCAGCACCAGCGCCAGCTTGTCAAGATACGGGAAAACAGCCTCGGCGGGCGTGTTTGGCTTAATTACAAGCCCGGGCTTTATGCCGCGCGACTTTATCTTTTCAATGGTCGCGTCTATGTCTGAGTCGCATTCCACATGGAAGGTTATGATGTCCGCGCCGGCGTCGGCAAAATCGTCGATGTATCTCAGCGGCTCGGAAATCATAAGGTGAACGTCAAAGGGCTTGTCCGAGTAGGGGCGAACCCACTTTATAACGGGAGCCCCGAAGGTGATATTCGGAACAAAGTGACCGTCCATAACGTCAAGGTGCATCCAGTCGGCGCCTGCCTTGTCCATGCGTTTTATTTCATCACCCATGACCGAAAAGTCACAGGATAAAAGAGAAGGAGCGATTTTCATTATAATGATCCCTTTCTAATACAGATTACGGCTTTTGAATAGCCGGAGCGATAACTGCCGCCGCAGCCCAGAACAGCGCGTAAATGAACACCTCGAGCGTGCCCATAACGCCCGCGCCGGCGTAGAGCACCAACGGCGACGCGATCAAAAAGCCGAGAATAACGGCGATAAGCTGAATGATTATAGCCATTGAGATGTTCTGCTTGATTATTACGCAGCCCGATACGGCGCGCGCAAGTCCGGCGGATTTGCCGTGCGTAATAAGATACGCGCGCGAGTTGTCCTCAACAACGGTCTGAGCTTCTTTAAGCACGTTGCCCAAGCCCGTCGGCAGCACCCTTATGCTGCGGTAAAACAGGTTGTAAAGCTTTGCCACAAGGTCGTCGTTGATGTTGTAGTCGGTTGTGCGGATAAGAAAGCTGATACCGTTTGCCTCGGCGCGCTGCATTTCGCTTTTCAGCTCGGGGTCGGGGCGGTAGCGCGTTACGATCAGGGCTACAAGGCTGCCGGCGCGCGACAGGTAGGTTATTTGTCTGCCGCTTGCGGAGTATTTTTCCTCGTAGTCGTCAGAGGGTATCTCAACCTGATATTTTTCCATAAGGCTGCGCGAGCCTACAAGGATCCTCTCGCCGTTTATCCAGCCTACAAGCCCAAGCTCGTCCTCGTAAAGCACGCTCTCGACCTCGGGCAGAGTTTCGTTCGTTTCGGAAACGACCGAGTCAAACGCGTTGGCAATGGGGTTTTGCGCTTCCTTTAAAATGGCTATTCCGCAAAGCAGAGATTCGTCGACATTGTAATCGACAAAGGTCTTTATGCCCTCAAGGTCGATCGAGTCGGCAGGGAACAGCTCGCCGGCGTCTATCATTATAGCGGTGCTGTCGCAGAACTGCTTTATTGAAGGATAGCCCGACATCATAGCGCCGTAGCCGGTAAGCGTCTTGCATAGCCTTCTGACGGGCATATTGACAGCCAAAAGAGTTGAAACGGGAATTGACAGGGCAGTCAGTAGCGCCATGGTGTTTACAGCGTCGGTAAAGGATCGTTTTACGATGCCGTAAAGCACGGTAATAACCAGAGTGGCTATGATCGTGATCGGCGCCAGCTTTGACGCCAGATCCTCGCTCGGGTCGGGCGCGTAAGAGATCTTAAGAAAGTTTGAGGCGAATTTTGTTTTATGCTGATAGGCTATAAGGCTCTTATCCGACGGCGTGCCGCTGAGCATTTTATTAGCCACGCTCTCGTTGTTGTAGATCTTTGCGGCGTATTTTTGCCCCTTTGCAGAAAGGAAACGGAAGTTGTCCTTAACGCGCAGCACCATCATCAGCTTGCCTAAGCTGTTTGCGAAAAACGCGAGCAGCACTACCACGCAGTAGTAATTGACGGTAAAGCCCGACATGTCGCCAAGGCAGAAGAATGAAACGATAGTCTGTATCACGGCGGCTCCTCCGGCAACGGCGACCGCTGTGTCGGAATTGCCCTTGAGCTTCATCAGCGGCGTAAATCCGTTGAGCATTGCAACGCGGTTGAGCACCACGGCAGAGCCGATGATAAGGAAGTTGAACACCGCGTACGCCGCGGGAGCAACAGGGATCGCCGAGATTATAGAGTCGGGGAAAACGCGGGTAACAAAGGCGAGGATCACCGCCACCAGCGCCATCGCGCCGGAAATAATGCTGCGGAAAAACAGCTTGCGGATGTTTTCGTTAAGCTCGAATTTTATGCTTTCCTCGTCGTCCTCGCTTGTGTAGTCCTCAACGGGCTTTGTGTTCTTTTTGGGCGTATCCTCGTCGTCGGATTCGTCCTTTGAGAAGAACCCCACCACCGCGCTGAGCAGCTTTTCCTGGGTTGAGCGGTTATCCTGCTCCTCCTCTTTGGGTTCTTCCGCTTTCGGCTCGGTGTGGATGACGTGAGCTCTTACGGAAGGGCTTTTTGATAGGATGTATTCCTCGTATTCGCGGGCTACGACCTCCGAGAACCTGCCTGCCTTTACGTTGAGAATATTGCCCGGCTCCTCGGGGCGGTAAACGGGAACCTTCGAAACGATGCGCTCCGGCTCGACCGTTGCGGGCGTTTCCGCGTCAGGTTCGGCTTTTTGGGCGGCTTCCGCTTTTGGCTCGTCCTGCAAAGCCTCTTCCTTTTTCTCGGGTTCGGGCTCGTCTGTTTTAAGGTCGATGTCTATACTGTTTATGCTCTCTATTTCGGGAGATTCGCGGAACTGCTCAAGCTCGTCGAGCACCTCGCCCGAAAACTGAGTCGATTCGTCGTATTCGGGAGTCAGAGTGATGATTTTGTTCTTTTCGGCAAGCTCCGCCGCCTTGCGCTCGGCTTCTTCCTTTTCCGCCTGCGCTTTCTCTTTTGCCTCAGCCTCGGCTTCCTCGGGGGTTTTCAGCGTTTCGCCGCCCTCTCTGCCGTCCATCATCAGCTCGGTTTTCATTGTGGCGGCGGTTTTTTCGCCCACTATCGTATTCGATACGTCGGGCTGCTTTTGCTTGTCCGCGACCTCAAGCGGATTCTCGTTTTTAAGGCGGGGCTTTTTGTCGGTGTTGCTGAAAATTTCCTCCACCTTTGGCTTTGCGCGGTACTTTTGCGCGGTTTTCTGCATTTTTTCCTCGTCCGCTATCCTGTGCCGCTCGTCTAATATGCTCTGTATTTCAAGCTCCTTAAGCAGGTCGTTTGCCCTTTCGTTGTTCGGCATTCTTACACTTCCTTTCGCTTACCTTCGCTTAGCTTCTGCCTTTCATCGCGTGGTATATCAAAATCCCCGCCGCGACCGAGGCATTGAGCGAGTTTATGCTGCCCTTCATGGGCAGTGAAACTATAATATCGCATTTTTCACGCACCAGCCGCGATATGCCCTTGCCCTCGTTGCCTATGACTATAGCGCATGCGCCCGACATGTCGCACTGAGTGTAGTCGGTTCCGTTCATATCGGCGCCGTACACCCATACGCCGCGCTCCTTTAATTCATCGATCAGATTTGAAATGTTTGCCACGCGCGCAACGCGCATGTATTCAACCGCGCCCGCGCTCGCCTTTCCTACGGTGTAGCTGAGCCCGGCGCTGCGCCTTTTGGGGACTATAACCCCGTGAACGCCGGCGCATTCGGCGGTGCGTATTATAGCGCCGAGATTGTGCGGGTCCTCGACCTCGTCAAGCACCATAATAAACGGCGGCTCGCCCTTGCTTTCGGCGTATGAGAAGATGTCGTCTACCGTGGCGTACTCCTTTGCCGCCGCAAGCGCGATTATCCCCTGGTGAGGGGCGCTGCCGCTCAGGAAATCGAGCTTTACCCGGTCAACCTCTTTTACCGGGATCTGCCTTTCACGCGCCTTGGCTAAAATCCCGACGACCGCGCCGTTCTTTTCGCCGCGCGCCACCAAGATCTTATCGATGGGGCGCTTGCTTCTTATAGCCTCGCTTACCGGGTTTCTGCCCGCGATAACGTCAGGCTTGGCTTCAATGGTTTTATCTTTCATTTCGATTCCTCACAAAACGGTATTGCCTTGATTGCATACATCATAATTATAGCATATCAATATGAAGCATAATATTCCAAAATAGAATTATAAACGATTATTTGCGCAATATCAGGGCTATTTCATCGAATCAAGCACAAAAGCGCCGTAGTCAAAGTGTTTCGGCAGGATTCCGTAAAGCCCTGTTGCGGGGTCGCGGAAAATTTTTATGTGAGGCGCGAACGGCGTAAGGGCAAAATAAAGCGAGATGAACAAAAACAGCAAAAGCAGCGACGGCGCAAATAGCTTTTGAAGCGGCAGCGGCGAAATATACAGGATCACTGACAGCGAAATTGCGGAAATCAAGCTGACAGCCGCAGCAAGATACGGATCAAGCGGCGTTTGCCTGAAAACTATATACATCACGCCCAGCAAATACAGCGAGATCGTTTTTGAAACAATGTAGCGGCAGATCGACATTCTGTATATCAGCGCTTCAAGCAGCGACCAGATGAAAAACGGCAGAAGCAGCGTTTTGCAGGCTTCCCAGACGCTTCCGTTTACCGCGCCGAACAGTATACCAATAAGCTCCTTGCCGCTCAGCAGATATAAATGCTGCATGAACACCGACGCCGCGGCTGTAAACAGTCCGCCGCACATTTCAAGCAGCAGATATTTTTTATTTGGCATTAAAAAGTACCTCGAATTACAAAATTGTATTATTTTCTTCCGGAATTATAACGGGTTTTTGAAAAAAGATAAAATTCGGATATACTAACTGTAAAATTCTTTTGTTTCAATATAATGTTGATAACTCTGTTGAAAGTGTTAAAAGGATATGGAGCTATAGGCACATATAGCTTGAAATTTGTGCGGATGGCGCGAAATCGCGGATTTTTGTTTCAACTTCCTTATTTTTCAAAAAAGAAAATTCCACATAAGAATCTACAAATCGTAATATTTGCTTGTCAATAGCTTAGATGAATTATTTGATTACATTTTTGTCTTTTTACAGCAAAACCCTTACCAAAAATGCGCTCAAAATCATAGCGGTCAAATCTGCGGCAATCGCGGCGATCAGCGTGTGGCGTATTTTTTTGATTCCCACGCTGCCGAAATACAGCGTTGTCGCAAAAAATGTCGTTTCGCTCGAGCCCGCAAGCACCGAGGCAACTCTGCCGGCAAAGCTGTCGGGACCGAAGTCCTCAAATACCGAAACAAGCAGCGCCGTAGAGCCGCTTCCCGAAACGGGGCGCAGCATTGCCATCGGCACCACCTCCTTAGGGAACCCGACGGCGTTCGCCGCAGGGGACAGGACGGCGCAGATAACATCAATGGCTCCGCTTGAACGCAAAAGGCTCACCGCGAAAATCAGCCCCAAAATAGTGGGAGCTATGCCGTAAAGCGTTGAAACGCCCTCTTTTGCGCCCGCGATAAACGCGTCGAACACGGGCACGCGCCGCACAAGGCCGAAAAGTACGATAATTGCCGCAAACGCGGGCATGATAGATTCCATAAGGTCACCTTGCGATCCTGTTTCCTGTTTTTGCTATGATAAGCGCAACCGTCAGCGCGCACGCCGAGCTTATCCACACGGGAACAAGTATCTCAAACGGTGCGGCGCTGCCGTAGCTTGAACGGAGAATGCCGAGCGTTGTGGGCATAAGCTGCAGCGAGGCGGTGTTCATCACCACAAAAACCACCATTTCATCGCTTGCGCGGTCGCTTCTGCCGTTCAGCGTGTGAAGCTCCTTCATCGCTTTCAGACCGAGCGGAGTGGCGGTGTTGCCCAGTCCGAGGAGGTTCGCGCTGATGTTCATTGAAACAGCCTCAAACGCTGCGCTGTTTTTATCGAGCCTTGGGAACAGCGGCCGCAGCAGCGGAGCGAAAAGCCGCGCCGCAAGCGCGTTAAGTCCGCTGCGCTCGGCTATTTTCATCAGCCCCGACCACAGACAGATAATCCCGGCAAGGGTGAGGAGGAGCTGTATGGCGTCGGCGGCGCTGTCGACAAAGGCGTTCGCCAGGTTCTGAGTGTTTCCGAGCGCAACCGAGCAAATAACGCTTATTAGGATAAGAAAGCTCCAAATATAGTTAAGCAAATACATCACCTCATGTTTTTTTGCGCGACTTTTCGGAAATTATTGACAAATTAACCATTAAATGGTAAAATGATGTTAGTTTTTGACGAAAGCGAGCGTTCCCCATGATTTATACTAATTTCAGAGAAATCGACAAGGCGGGCAGGATAGTTATTTCAAAGGATATCCGCCGCCACCTTAACATTCAGGCAGGCGATATTTTGCAAATCAACGCCGACGACGAGTGCATTACTATCCGTAAAGCTGAGCCGAAGTGCGTGTTCTGCAACAACCCCGAGGACTTGACCGCGTTTAAGGATAAGTATATCTGCGAAAGCTGCCTTAAAAGCCTTAAAGCCGACTGACCTTATATATGTATATTGGAGAGTATGAGAAAATATGAAGCTGTATCTGGCTAATATAGCGGAAATAACGCCTGAGCATTGGAAGCTGATCTCACCCGGGCGAGCAGAAAAAGCGCGGCGGTACCGCTTTGCCGACGACCAAAAGCGCTGTGTGGCCGGCGGTCTGCTTATCCGCCGCTTTTTGGGCGATACCGAAATATATACCGACGATTTCGGGAAGCCGAGGGCGAAAAGCGGCGCCTGCTTTAACATTTCACACAGCGGCGAATGGGTGGCTATGGCGCTTGACAGATCCGAGGTCGGCTGCGATATCGAGCGTTTCAGGCAGGCTGACGCGCTAAGGCTCGGCAAGGTAGTGTTTACCGAAGCGGAGCTTGACAGTATTAGGAGCGCCGCTGACCGTCTCGGGACTTTTTACAGGCTTTGGACAAAAAAAGAAGCCCTGCTCAAATGCATGGGCGAGGGCTTTCACCGCGCCGCAAAGACCGTTGAGGTAATAGGCGACAGCTTTTGCGAGGGCGGCGACGTTTACAATATGAAAACAAAGGCATTTACCGATTATACAGTTTCAGTCTGCGCCAAAAACAGCAGCGCGGATTTTGATATTGAATTTGTACAACTTTAAAACGCGCTTCCGACTTTTTGCCGGAGGCGCGTTTTGACATGTTTATTGCACAGGCACTACCGCAAAGAATACAAGGTTCTCCGTACCGTTGTTTTTCAGACTGTGGGTGTGCCCCTTGGGGCAGTAGTGGCACTGACCTGACTCAAGCGGCAAAAACTCGCCTTCGTCCTCAACCAAGCCGCTGCCGCTGAGGACATAAATTACCTCGCTGTCGCTTTCATGGGTGTGCCTGCCGATCGTCGAGCCGGGCTCAAGCGTGCCGTGGATTATCTTGTTCATGCCGTCAAAGTGTATCTTGGCGATAAAGCTTCCTTCGCCGCCTTTAAAGTTCGGTATCGTTTCGGCTGCTTCGTTTTTCAAATCAAAAATCATATCAAACTCTCCCTTATAACTCAATATAATACGGGCAGATATCCTCGTAGCTGCCGTCCTTCATCAAAAAGCCGCTCGGAATTGTACCCAGCTGAATAAAGCCCAGCTTTTCGTACAGGTGACGCGCGGCAGTGTTTGTTTTGACAACCGCGTTGAACTGAAGAATTCGGAAACCGTGGAGCCTGCCCTGCTCAATACAGTCCAGAACAAGTTTTTCTCCGATTTTCATGCCGCGTACCTCGCCGCTTACCGCGTAGCTTGCGTTGCATATGTGACCGCACCTTCCGACGTTGTTTGGGTGAAGAATGTACAGCGCGAGCAGCCTGCCGCTCTCGATATCCTCGGCAACTCCGCAGTAGGTCTGGGCACCGAAAAAATCCGCTCCGCTTTCTGCGTCAAGACATTCTGTCTGCGGAAAGGCAATGCCGTCAAGCACAACCTCGTTCCAGATTTCATTCATTCGCTCGATGTCGTTTTTTGTGTATTCTCTTATGGTAATATTCATAAATATCAGTCCTTCACTGTCATTTTACCACACTGTTTTCCATAATACAAAGCTTTTAGGCAAAATCTTTGAAAAAAATACTTGCTATTTTTAAACTAATCATATATAATACTCTACAGTTGAATACGACCTTATCAAGAGCGACGGAGGGAACAGGCCCCGTGAAGTCCGGCAACCTGCATTGCAAGGTGCTAAATCCTGCGGTTTTACCGAAAGATGAGTGTTTTGAACGCCTTTCGGACGAAGGGCGCTTTTTATTTGAACGAAAATGGAGGAAAAGCATATGGCTAAATTTCTGTTTACATCCGAATCCGTAACCGAGGGACATCCCGACAAGGTTTGCGATAAAATCTCAGACGCGGTGCTCGACAGTATTCTCGCGCAGGACAGCAAGGCGCATGTCGCCTGCGAAACCACCGTTACCACCGGCGTTGTGCACATCATGGGCGAGATATCGACCACCGCTCATGTCGACATCACATCCATCGCGCGCAAGGTGATCGACGACATCGGCTACAACAACCCTGCCTACGGCTTTGACGCCGAAAGCTGCGCGGTGCTCACCTCGCTTGACCGGCAGTCGGCGGACATCGCGATGGGCGTTAACGAAAGCTACGAGCTCAAGGACGGCGAGGACGATATTAACAATCAAATCGGCGCCGGAGACCAGGGCATGATGTTCGGCTATGCCTGCAACGAAACGCCCGAGCTGATGCCGCTGCCCATTTCGCTGGCGCACAAGCTCGCCAAGCAGCTCACCAAGGTGAGAAAGGACGGCACGCTCACCTATCTGCGTCCCGACGGCAAAACGCAGGTGACGGTGGAATATGCGGACGGCAAGGCGGTGCGCGTTGACACCGTCGTTGTTTCCACCCAGCACGACCCGGAGGTATCTCGTGAGCAAATCCGCGAGGATATGATTACATATGTCATTAAGCCGATTATTCCGGCTGAGCTGTTTGTCGATACCAAAATTTTTGTCAATCCCACCGGCAGATTTGTCATCGGCGGCCCTGTCGGCGACGCGGGCCTGACCGGCAGAAAGATTATTGTTGACACCTACGGCGGCTTTTCCCGTCACGGCGGCGGCGCGTTCAGCGGTAAGGACCCGACAAAGGTTGACCGCAGCGCGGCGTATTATGCGCGCTATATCGCGAAAAATGTTGTCGCGGCAGGTATTGCCGACAAGTGTGAGGTACAGCTTGCCTACGCCATCGGCGTTGCAAAGCCGGTGTCGGTGATGGTCGATACCTTCGGCACCTCCAAATATTCCGATGAGGCGATTGCCGCGGCGGTGAACAAGGTCTTTGACTGCCGCCCGAACTCCATCATCCGTCAGCTTGACCTCAGACGTCCGCAGTACTACGATTTGGCGGCTTACGGCCATCTGGGACGAGACGAGCTCGGCGTAAAATGGGAGCAGACCGATAAGACAGAGGCGCTGCTGGCGGTGTTGAACTAAATTAAAGAATTATCAATAGAATCAAGAAAGTGTTGACAAAACAAATTTAAAGCATATAATAATATAGAAGGTTGTCTTCGGGGCGGAGTGAAATTCTCCACCGGTGGTATAGTCCACG
>CAZVSQ010000048.1:0-10644 GCA_964629925.1 uncultured Ruminococcus sp. | reverse complement strand
GACCCGCGAGCAAAGGGAAGCTGAAAAACTGCGGCAGTTTGAATTGAAACAACAAAAGCGCAAAGAAAAGCACAGAGGACATTAGAGAGGTAAAATGATGCCGAAAGAAATCGATCCGAAGAACAGTTCAAGAGCGACAGCGTATGAGTTATGGATGAAAGCGCAAAACCCGATGGTGACATTTTTCAAAACACTTGACATTTCCGATCTGCTGACAGTCAGCAGACAAAAGAAATTGAAATTCAATATGCTGCTCTGTTATTGTATTGCTAAAGCCGCCGTGCGTGTTGAGGAGTTTTATACCCTGCCAGTCGGCGAAAAGCTGATGCAATATGATACGATTGCCGTCAGCACGATTGCGAACAACAAGAGCGGCGGTATCAACTTCTGCGATATTCCGTATGCAAAGGATTTGGAAGAATTCAACCGTGCGTATCTGGAAAACACCTCATGGGTCACCGAGCATTGCGACAATATAGATTTATCAGCAGAGAGTATGGTTATCGGTACATCCGCTATCATTGAGACCGAGCTTGACGGCATTGTCGGCATGAACACAGGTATCTTCAACAACCCCTTCATCAGTTGGGGCAGATACCGCCAAAAGAACTTGCGATATGAGCTGCCGATTTCATTTCAATTTCATCACACGCAGATGGACGGCTCTCATGCGGGCAGATTCTTGGAGAATTTGCAAAAGGAAATCACTGTACTGTAAAACCGCGAGATAAATCGGAATTTGACAAGGATATGATTTTAATGAAATTAGAAAATGCAGAATTGAAAAATATCGAAAGGATCGTGGCTATATCAAAGGCTGCGTTTGACAGTGATATTAATGTCGGCGCTCGTGATGCAGATAGACCTCCTGATTATGATTCCGTTCCGTGGCACATTCAGATGAAAAATGAAGGGCATTTGCTGCAGGCAGTCATAGCCGGAGAAATCGTTGGCGGTGCAATTCTGTTTGCGGACAAAGACGGTGAAACATTGTACGTTGGCAGAATATTTCTAGACCCGGTTCACCATCGAAAGGGGTATGGTCTTTCCTTGATGAAACTGGCAGAAACCTTCTATCCCGGTATCAAGAAAATTCAACTTGATACACCTCTTTGGAATGTAAGAACGAACGCATTTTATACAAGGCTGGGCTACTGTGAAGTGAAACGAGATAAGGGGTTTGTTTACTACCAAAAAGAATTAGATTTCGAATGAAAACTAAGGAAGTTTAGAGGTATACCATGTATATTTATGAAGCTTGTCCGACATTAGAAAGTAATGAGCAGTACAGAATGCTATCCGTTGACTACAACGATGAGCAGAAGGAGCTTGAAGCGACTATTCCAGACTCGCAAAGAAAAAGGACTTGGAAAACCAAGCCCTTTTTTGTTTATCCAAATGATTATAAGAATGTATGCTCGCTTCTTGCGATAACGTCAAGCTGCTGCTCGCGCGTGAGGTCGATAAACTTTACCGCATAGCCTGAAACGCGTATCGTAAAGTTTGCGTACTCGGGCTTTTCGGGGTGCTCCATGCAGTCCTTAAGCTTGTCTACGCCGAACACGTTGACGTTGAGGTGGTGGGCACCCTGGTCGAAGTAGCCGTCGAGAATGTGCCAGAGGTTATCTACCCTTTCGGGGTCGGTGTGGCCGAGAGCGTTGGGGCTGATAGTCTGGGTGTTTGAAATGCCGTCAAGCGCGAATTCATAAGGCAGCTTTGCAACGGAGTTGAGCGACGCAAGCAGACCGTTCTTCTCGGCTCCGTAAGCGGGGTTAGCGCCAGGAGCGAACGGAGCGCCCGCCTTTCTGCCGTCGGGTGTAGCGCCGGTAGCCTTGCCGTAAACGACGTTTGAGGTGATAGTGAGGATAGAAGTAGTCGGCTCGGAATTGCGGTAGGTGTGGTGCTCGCGCACCTTCTTCATAAACGCCTTGAGCAGCCAGATAGCGATCTCGTCGGCGCGCTCGTCGTCGTTGCCGTAGCGAGGAAAGTCGCCCTCGATCTCGTAGTCCTCAATGAGTCCCTTGTCGTTGCGGATAGCCTTTACCTTTGCGTACTTGATCGCGCATAGTGAATCGACAACGTGCGAGAAGCCCGCGATACCCGTTGCGAAGGTGCGGCGGGTGTAGGTGTCGATAAGCGCCATCTCCGCGGCTTCATAGTAGTTCTTGTCGTGCATGTAGTGGATCAGGTTGAGGGTGTTTACATACAGCTCAACAAGCCAGCTCATCATGGCGTTGAACTTGTGCATAACCTCGTCATAGTCGAGGTACTCGGAGGTGATCGGCGCTATTTCCGGGCCGATCTGCTCCATTGTGGTGATCTCAACGCCGCCGTTGAGGGCAAAGATAAGGCACTTGGCGAGGTTTGCGCGCGCTCCGAAGAACTGTATCTCCTTGCCTGTCTGAGTAGCGGAAACGCAGCAGCAAATGCTGTAGTCGTCGCCCCAGACGGGACGCATTACGCAGTCGTTTTCGTACTGGATAGAAGAAGTGTTTACGGAAATTTTAGCCGCGTACTTCTTGAAGTTTTCGGGAAGTCTTGACGACCAGAGCACGGTAAGGTTCGGCTCGGGAGCGGGTCCCATGTTTTCGAGGGTGTGCAGGAAACGGAAGTCATTTTTGGTTACCATGTGTCTGCCGTCCATGCCGATGCCCGCCATTTCAAGCGTTACCCAAACGGGATCGCCGGAAAACAGCTCGTTGTAGGACGGGATACGCGCGAACTTTACCATGCGGAATTTCAGAACGAGGTGGTCGATAAGTTCCTGTGCCTCGCTCTCGGTGATCCTTCCCTCCTCCAAGTCGCGGTTGATGTAGATATCAAGGAAGGTGGAGATCCTGCCGACGCTCATCGCGGCGCCGTTCTGAGTTTTAATAGCGGCAAGATAACCGAAGTACAGCCACTGAACAGCCTCCTTGGCGGTCTTGGCGGGATTTGAAATATCGTAGCCGTAGATTTCCGCCATCTTTTTAATGCCTTTGAGGGCGCGGATCTGCTCGGCGATCTCTTCTCTGAGGCGGATATGCTCCTCGCTCATGTTTCTGCCGCCGCAATAGAACAAGTCCTTCTCCTTCATTTTGGTGAGGTAGTCTATGCCGTACAGAGCTACGCGGCGGTAGTCGCCAACGATCCTGCCTCTGCCGTAGGTGTCGGGCAGTCCCGTGATAACGTGGCTGTGGCGCGCGCGGCGCATTTCGGGAGTATAGGCGTCAAAAACCGCCTGATTATGGGTTTTGTGGTATTCGGAAAAGATTTTTGTCAGCTCGGGATTGACCTGATATCCGTAGGTTGAAGCCGCCTGCTCAGCCATCTTTATTCCGCCGTAGGGCATGAACGCGCGCTTTAAGGGCTTGTCCGTCTGAAGGCCGACGATCTGCTCGAGCTCCTTCATGCTCTCGTCGATATATCCGGGGCCGTAGGATGTCAGCGAAGAAACGACTTCTGTTTCGCATTCAAGCACGCCGCCTCTTTTGCGCTCCTCCTTCTGGAGCTCCTGAAGGCGTCCCCAAAGCTTATCGGTCGCCTCGGTGGGCGCTGCCAAAAAGCTTTCGTCGCCGTCATACATGGTGTAATTATTCTGAATAAAATCGCGGACGTTGATGTCCTCTTTCCATTTTCTGCCCGTAAAGCCTCTCCATGCTTCTTTTTTTACTTCTTCAGGAATCGTAACTAACATATTCTGCTCCTCCCATGTAGTTTGTCGGATATCCGTTTTATATCTAAATCTCGCCGCGAAGTATCCTTTCCGCGTTCTTTACGCGTTCGGCGCTTGGCGGCTGCGTGTTGTCAAGCGTGTATGGAATGCCGAGTTCCTTCCATTTGTAAGCGCCCATTGAGTGGTACGGAAGCACCTCGATCTTCTCAACGTTGTCAAGCGTTTCGATAAAAGCTCTTGTGCGGCGCAGGTACCCGTCGTTATCTGTTATGTCAGGCACAAGAACATGCCTTATCCAAACAGGCTTTTTAAGCTCGTTTAAAAATCTTAGCATGTCGAGGATGTTCTCATTTCCGCGCCCTGTAAGGCTTTTGTGCTGTTCATTGTCGATATGCTTTATGTCCACGATAAACAGGTCGGTAAGCTCAGCTAAAGCCCTGAACTTTGAAAAGAACGGCTCTTCTCGCGTAAACGGCTGCCCCGCTGTATCTATGCAGGTGTTTATTCCGCGCTGCTTAGCCTTTGTGAAAAGGTCAAGCAGGAAGTCGATTTGCAGCAGCGGTTCTCCCCCGCTGACGGTGATCCCGCCGTCGCTGCCCCAGTAGGAGCGGTAGCGCCCGGCTTTATCGAGAAGCTCGTCTGCGGTCATATTTGTGCCCGCGTTTTTCCGCCATGTGTCGGCGTTGTGGCAGTAGCGGCAGCGCAGGCCGCAGCCCTGAACAAAAATCAAAAAGCGGACGCCCGGCCCGTCTACCGAGCCGAATGTTTCAAGGGAATGAATGTTACCTGTGATCATATCATCCTCAGCAACTATATATAGTGTTTAATATTATGTCTACGCCTATTATACACATAAAAAGCCGCCGGGTAAAGCCCGACGGCTCAGTTTTTTTGCCGAAAAATAAATTTCGTAGGAAATGATATTTTATATTGATTTACGGAGATTTTTTTAGGGTGTTTTTGTGTATTCACTCCTGTGCGCGTCGTCATAAACCTTGCACGGAGTGTTTAGGTCAAGATAAGCTATGTCGTGGTGCGGCACGCGCTGATCCTCGGGCGGCGGAGTCATGTAATCGCCGAACACCAGTCCGAGATACTCCTTATAGCCGGAGGCTACGGGAAGCTCGATCCCCTCAAAGGTGACGTGGTCGATTCCGTCGTAAATGCGCTTGGGGTATTTCACCTTCATCCAGTGCGGTCCCGAACAGAGCTCGGTCATGTATTGATTTTCCTCGCGCTTGTACTTTTTCATGTGCTTTTCCGCTGTGCGCCAAAGCTTTCTGCGGATTTTTTTGCCGCGGAATATACCGAGAAGTATCTTGCTGCCCAAGGCGATAACTCCGCCGTGGTTTTCGGGAACGACCTGAGCCAAAAACAGCGAGTAGATTATCGTATGGAAATACTGCATTTTGCGCGCGAATTTTCCGTCGGGGCAGACGTCGAGCGGAAAGACGTCGATAACAAGACCGTGAGGGATGTCGACGTCGGTCTGGTTAGCCTTTACCATAGTGTAGTTGGTGTCGGTAACCGTGGCGAAGATATTGCCCGTAAACATGTGGTCGTCGGTTTTTAGCAGGCGGAACCTGCCGTCGGGGTATTTTTCCTGCCAGAGCACGCAAAGCCGCTCGTAGTCATCTCTGGGCAGCAGCACGTCAACGTCGTCGTCCCACGGGATAAAGCCGCCCGTGCGGAGCGCGCCGATAAGACCGCCTCCGATAAAATAAAAGGTCAGGCCGTTTTCCTCGCAGAACTGCTTGAAGAACCTGAGCATATCAAGCTGAGCAAGCTGCAGCTCTCTGAGCTGCTCAGGGGTGAGCTTTACCAATTGTGTTTCCATATTCACCTCATATTCCGCCGAAAATCAAAAAGCAAACGCCAATGAGCAACGGCTGATGAATCAAATATATCCAAAGCGTATAGCGCCCGATGAAATCAAGCGCGGGAATTTTTATTTTGAAAAAGCGCTCCCACCGAAGCATACAAACAGCTCTCCACAGAAAGAATCCGCATACAAACAGAAAAAGCCAGGCAAAGAGCGGAAAATAATCGGCAGAGAAAAAGTCGCTGTTATGGATCCCGAACGCGGCAAAATAATTTGTGCGGTACAGCGGATCGGGCAGCTCCAAAAGGCTTACGTCAAAAAAGCCCACATATTGCTTTGATACGCCGTAAAAAAACGCGAACAGCGCAAACGAAGCAGCCGCTCCGGCAAATGGGTTGAGCTTTTCAAGCAATTTCCTTAACGCCTGAGTTATAATCATAGAGCATCCTATCAGGTTCAATATCCCGAAAATTATTATCTGCTCCGGCATTACAACCGCCGTGACCGCCGTGATAAGCAGTCCGCAGGCATTAACGATCAGCCCGCGGCGGTAAGCGTGATGCGAAAAATTGAGCGACACACCCGATATAAGAATAAACGAAATGCAGATGTAACGCTCCCACGCAACAACCCACGGCTGCAGTGCCCAACCGTAGTTATCTCCGTACACAACAAAAACGTCGTAAAGGAAATGGAACGCCAGCATATTCACCAGCGCAAGCCCGCGCAGCGCGTCGATAAGGCTGTAGCGTGTGCGGCTCACAGCTCCGAATCTCCCCATACCATCCGGGTGTTTTCGGCTACCTTTTGCTTTACAAGCTCAATTCGCTCCTTTGCGCCGCTGTTTTTTATCTTGCGCTGCCAAAACGGGATCTGAACAAGCCCTACGATAGTGCCTATGCCGTACGCGATATGAAGCAGCGGAAAAATAAGCGGAAGAAGCGCAAACTGCGGCTGAATATTTTTCAGCGTACAGCAGCTTACCGAGTTTACAAAGTCAAACATTCCGTAAAGAATAAGCAGTACAAACAGCGCGAAGGTATGACCGAAAGCGGCAAGTATGCCGCACGCGGCGAGCATCATAACAAAAACAAACGGCGCGAAATGAAAATACGACAGGCAGCCTCTGCACTCGGACAGAGTTAAGCCTATCCACTTGCCGTTGCCGTACTTTTGCTTTATCATGTGCTTTAAGGTGTTGCGCGAGTGCTGATAAGAGATTATGTCGGGGCAGCAGCACATCTTATACCCTGCCATGCGTATGCGGTAGTGGAACTCGTTGTCCTCGGTGCGCCCCAAATCCTCGTTAAAGCCGCCGACCTTGGCGATCACCTCGCGGCGGTACGCGGCGTGGAACAGGCTGTCCATATATTCCTTTTCGGTGGACGGACGGCGGTAACCCGCAATCGACGAGCCGAAAAGCGAATCCTCGGCGGCAAGCAGAGTGAGCTTCCACGAGCTTACATTTGAGCTGATGTTCGGGCGGCCGCCACCGACGACGTTCTCGCCCAATCCGAGGTTATATACATTGCGCGATACAAAATTGCGCGGGATACGGGCGTGGGCATCAACCCGGATAACAACGTCGCCCGTAAACACCATAAGCGCCTCGTTCCAAGAGGACGCCTGGTTCTTTTTCTGACAGCGCACGATTTTTACATCACGGAAGCCGTAATCGGTATTTTTGAAATTCAGCATCTTTTCGTAGGTGCCGTCGTTTGACATGCTGTCGACAAACACCACCTCGATTTTGCTGTGAGGGTATTCCTGAAGCGCTATGTCACCAAACAATCCGTCGATCGCCTCAACCTCATTGTAGGCGATCATGCAAAGTGATACTATCATATTCCGCCTCCGCGTTTATCCATCGCAAAAAGCCATTTTGCGGACGTAAGCGCCGCGACCGAAAAATACGGAATGACATAAATCGCGGGCACCACAAAGAAGCACAGCGCGAACCAGCCGATAAAGCTGAACGCCAGCTTGAAAATATGTCTGAAATTTTTAAACGAGAAGCCGAGCATCGCAAACACGCCGTCCCTGACTCCGATATTGTCATCTAACGCCTTAGCCATAAGCGGATAATGCACAAACAGCATGAATACCAATATCCTGATAAACACCGTGACAACTCCTGCCAGCACTATCAAAAACGTGTCTATGTTCCACGCGGGAGCCTGAGTGAACCACGAATGGAAAAACGCGTTCAGCCAGCCGCTTAAATTAAGCGCGCCGGAAACGAAATAATAGAGCATTAAAAGCAGAAAATTATACAGCACCGTTTTAAAGTAGCGCCCGGCGCCCTTAAAGTAAAAAAACAAATCTGTTGACCCGCACTTCTTATTAAGCGCCGTGTTGGCGGCTGATTTAATATAGCCGTTGAGAAGCGGCGAAAGGAACAGCACGGCAAAAGCATATGCCGATACGATCCCCACATACAACGCCGAGCCGCTGTCATACGCCTCGCCCGATTCAAAATTGATCGCTCCTGTCAGATGCAGCACAAGGTACTCAACGTATTCAATTGTGAGAAAGGTGAGCGCCGCAAAGCCGAGCGCGGCAATAAGTCTGCTCAAATTCCCCTTCATTGCATCGCGTGCCTGCTGCCGTATCAGTTTTTCAGTTTTCATTTACATTATTCCCTTCCGTGGGCGTGTTACAGAGTGTACAGGCGGTACATCGCCTCAAGGCAAATCTGAGCGTGTTTAAAGAAGTTTTCCTTGTCAACACTTTCGTCGGCATTGTGCATATTGATTGGATCGCCCTCAAAATGAGGTCCGAATGCCACTCCCCTTCCGCCGAGCTTGCGCGCGTATGTTCCGCCGCCCGTTGTGTACATGGTAGGCTTTTCGCCCGTAACGCTCTCATACGCGGCGCTCAGCTCGCGGATAAGCGGAGAATCCGTTTCAACATACAGCGGCTTGTCGTGGTGGATGACCTCGACATCAAGTCCGCTGTATTCAGCCACCGCCTTGAACTGGCGGATAACATAGTCGCCCTTTACGGTGACCGGATAGCGGATGTCGATATAAGCCTCGGCGGTGTTGCCCTCGATATGGACGATACCGAGGTTGACCGTCAGCTCGCCCGAAACCGAATCGCTCATTTTAAGGCCGAGCGACCTTCCGTTTGTTTCACAGTTTATGGCGTAGTCGATAAACGAGCACAGAGCGCCGATATCGTGAACATCATAAGCGTGAGTGATAAGGTCGATAAGCAGCGCGGCGGCGTTTTTGCCCTTTTGGGGCTCGCAGGCGTGCGAAGCCTTGCCTCTGCTTATTATCATAAGTCCGTCAATGGTGTAATTGAACTCGAAGTTGCCCTCGCCCGCGTCGGCAAGCCTCATCAAAAGCTGCTCGTCATAGCCCGAGGAGTCGAGCATCACATAAGCCAAGTCGGGAACAGCGTTGACCGCCTTGCCCGAATGGAACTGAGAAAGCACCTTTGCCTCGTTGAACGGAGTGCTCACGCGCAGGTGAAGGATTCCCTTTTCGGCGTAGCAAATGCCGTAGTCGCTGTCGGGCGTAAACGCCATATCGGGCAGCGGCTGCTTTTCAAAATAGCCCTTCATATCGCTCATGCCCGTTTCCTCGGCTGAGCCGTAAATAGCGCGGAGCGTGTTTTTGCCGGTAACGCCGTTTTCCTTAAGGGCGCGCAGGCAGTAAAGGTTAACAAGAGCGGCGCCCTTGTCGTCGGCGATCCCTCTGCCGTACAGTCTGCCGTCGCGCTCGGTAAGCTCAAACGGGATAACGCTCCAGTTGTTGCCCGCGGGTACAACGTCAACATGCGAGAGCACGCCGCAAAGCTTGCCGCCCTCTCCAAGCTGCACATGAACGCTTTTGTCGGTTACAAGCTCATAGTCAAGGCCGAAGTCCTGGGCGCGCTTGAGAATAAAAGCCAGCGCGCGCTCGCATTCCTCGTTCTTTTCCCTGTCGATAGACTCAATGCGCAGCAGGTATTCCAAATCCTTTAATAACTCTTCCTTATATGCTAAAATCTTATCTCCGAATAACATATTTTTCTCCTCTTTCCGCGAACGGTCGGTAAGCCGTAGAATTACGGGTCGGGTGACAAGTTTGGTTTTCTAAGTGTTATTGTTCTGATGAATATATTTGCTGTTCGGCGTTCTTTTTCTTTTTGCGGACGCGGAACAGAATTATAAGCGTCATATAAACTACAAACGCGGCGGCGGCGCAAATGCTTATTGCCGTGCCCGTTTTAAAGCCGGGAGTTCTGTAGGTGAATACGATCTCGCTTTTGCCCTTTGGGACCTTTACAGCCATAAAGCCGTAATTCACCTTTTCAACGTCAACCTTTTTGCCGTTGACCTCTGCCGAAAAGCCCTCGCTGTACGGCACGCTGAAAAACAGCAGCGTTTCCTTGTTTGTGCTGTTGTCAAACTCAGCCTTAAAGCCGTTCTTTGTGTACTCAAACGACGAGCATGACTTTGCCCTGAGGCTGTTTGCCTGCTCTTTAAGGACTCCCTTTCCGAAAATGTATTCGTCGACCTCGCTCTTGAAGGTCTTGGGGTCGATTCCGTAAAGCAGATAATAAGGCTTGTCGAAGTAGCCCGTGATATCAGAGTACTTTTTCATCAAATCGCGCGAAAGCACCATTGCGTTGAGGATAGCCTCGCTGCGGTTAGATGTTCTTACGCGCTCAAACTCTTCTTCGGTAACATATGAGTCGTAGGCAAAACCCATCGGCACATAGTTTTCGTTTTCATAAATCTTAAAGTCGTTGCTGGTTTTCAGATATTTCCAGCCGGGCATTTTGGTATTTCCGTCCTTATCCTCGAAGCATTCGTCATACTCGGGATTGTTGCTGTCGAGCATATCGTCGAAATAATACTTGCAGCTGAAAAGCGTGCGCAAGCCGTAGGCGCTGAAATCGGGGCGCGAGGCCACGTCGCGGGTGATTCCCATTTTTTCATAGAACTGCATTATCGAGGTTGAAACCGAGCTTTGGAAACAGTTCATGCTGGGTATCTTCCAGTACATCGAGGTGTTGTCAACCGCCTCGTAAAAGTCGCTGCGCACATCCTCAAGGTCGTCTATCTCGATTTTATCGCGCGCGTTGACAATATGGGCTTTGATACTGTCGGTTGTGCCGCTGACATAAACGCCGTGACCGATTATAAGCAGCGATGAAAAAACGGCAACGCCCA